>CALETM010000178.1 GCA_937920765.1 uncultured Alphaproteobacteria bacterium
GTGTATAAGAGACAGTGTTTAAGGAAACCAAAATGAAAAAAATTTTCTGTTTTGCGGCAAGTTTGCTTATGTTGGCATCATGTCAGCTGCGTGGTGAAAGCTCAGAGCAATCTGCACAAAATCCGGCCTATTACTCTGATTGGGATAGAGCAATCCGGATTGATACCGATATGCAAAATATGTATTTGAACACCCCGCGCCGGATTGAAAAGCCGATTGATATGTACATGTCAATGGCTCTGGCGCTAAAATACAATTACACCCGTCGTATGATAAGCTATGAGGAATCTTTGCTCAAAGCCGGAAATTCTTCATTTGCGCAATTGCAGGAAATTTTAAACAACGCCGGTTATGTAAACACCAACAATTCATCGCAATTAAGTCCTGATTTGAAAGTTGCGTGGAATGTGCTTGATTTATCAACCGTTTACTACCAAAACAGCGACCCGTCTTTCAAGGCCAATGTTGCGTTTGAGCAAAGCCGCAAAGTTATTCATAACATTTTGCAGGAAACCCGCCTGTTGTACTGGAAAACCTTAACTGCCCAACGCCTACTGCCGGTTATTGATGAAATGAACGAGTATTTAACGCTTGAAGTTGATGAAATGAATTCTGCCGCTAAAGAACTCGCCGCGCAGGGCAAATCGCCAAGCCGCGAATCTTTAATCAAAAAACGTAAATACATGGAAGCTGTTAAAAACCTTGCCGCCTTAAAACGCGACCTTGAAACCGCCCAAACCCGTATGGCCGCTTTAATGGGCTTTCACCCTTCAACCGAATTTAAATTGGTCGGCGCTCAATACGGCAATTTTGAACTGCCGGAAATTCGCTCCAATATTGCTCAATTAGAATGGCTTGCATTATCAAATCGTCCGGAGTTGCGCGTTCATGATTTAATTTCGACCACTGAAGATAAAGAAATGGTTATCAGCCGTTTCCACCGCGAAAATGAAAACAAATATAAAAACACGCCGCAAAACAACAAGCAGTGGTCAAAGCAAGGCTGCGAAATCGGTATGAGCGTTATTGAAAAAGTTAAATCTGAAAACGCCTCGACCCTTGAAACTTTGCGCCGCCAAAGAATGACTTCTTTAATTTTAACTCAGGTTTATGTTTCATGGGCTCAGTATATGGCCGCTATTGAAGATTACCAAATCAACATGGAAATTGCCAACACTTCTGAAAATATTGCCGAAGACTTCACCATTACCGACGGCACTCAAAATGAAAAGAGTCAGCTTGAGGCCGCCCGCGCTATTGAAGATGAAGTAAAAGCCTTCTCATCATATGTTGATGTGCAAGACGCTTTGGGCAACCTTTATGCCACTATCGGCTTAGACGCTCTGCCTTATTATATGCTTGGCGAAAAACCGTCTAAAATTGCTTTATACCTGCGCGCTTCCATGGAAAAATGGGGCAAAGGCGAATTTTTACCTGACAACCGCCCGTATTTGATGAACATTCCGTCTAAACGTCCGCCGGTTGACATCACTGCTTTAGGCGCAAAATCAGGTTCTGATGCCCGCACCACTTCAACCAAAAAACTGCCGGACGTAGTTGTTGACACCGGCGAACCGATTCATATTGTTATTCCGGCTGATTTGTTTGACGGTTTAGGCTGGAAAGGCGAGGTTAAAACCCGTGCCGGTTTAATTGATGACAGCCGCCTGCCGAAATGGTTAAAATATAACGATAAAACCATGACTTTTACCGGCAAAGCCATGCCGAAAGACGGCGGCGCCTACCGCATTAAAGTTTACGGTACTGATGAAGGCAGCAACGTTGGTTACGGCACATTTAAACTTACGGTTCGTGAAGTTTATGTTCCGTCATTGCGAGTTAGAGGTATGACGGAAGGACGTAAAGCAACTGTATTAAAACGCTGCTCCGGTCGTAAATGCAATGATGCTTATATTGACCAAGATGAAATCGGTAAAGAGGTTGAAAAAACTCCCCACCGTTAATCAGATTGCAACTTAAAATCCCCGAATTAACCAAAATTCGGGGATTTTTTATACTTCAAAAAAATTTTAACGGCAGACAATTTGCTCAATGGCGGTTGCCAATCCGGTATTATCATCGGTAGTAACCAAAATTCCGTATACCGTGCCCTCGCCTTTAGCCGGCGTCAAGCGTTCAGACGGATATTTGCGGCATAAACGACGCACCGGCTCTTCCGGCTCAAAACCCAAAACCGAATTATAATCGCCGCACATACCGACATCGGTAATATAAGCCGTGCCGTTGGGCAAAATTCGACAGTCAGAGGTCGGCACATGAGTATGTGTTCCGGCCACTGCTGAAACTCTGCCGTCTAAATAATAGCCAAGCGATTGTTTTTCAGCGGTTGCTTCCGCATGAATATCAACCAATATGGCAGAAACATTACCGCCAAGCCGATAAGTTTTAAGCCAATTTTCCATTGCCTGCGCCGGACAATCCAGAGCTTCCATAAACACGCGCCCCATAACCTGAACCACCGCCAACTTACGACCGCTGGCAAGCTCAATTTCGCAACTGCCGCGCCCTACCGTGCCTAACGGAAAATTCAGCGGGCGGATAATTTTTTGACAGTCATCTAAAAACGGAATAATCTCTTTTTGGTTCCATACATGATTGCCGGTCACAATTGCATCAACTCCGGCGGCAAAAAATTCGCGGCAAATTCCGGGAGTAACACCAAAACCGTGGGCGGCGTTTTCCGCATTAACCACAATGGCATCAGGCTTGTATTTTTGGCGCATAACCGGCAGATTTTTTAACACGGCATCGCGGCCGGCACGCCCCACCACATCTCCGCAATATATAAATTTCATATTTTTTCCTTTCCAACATTCAGCCAATTTAAACGACCGACCGCAATTATGCAAGCTATTTTTGAAATTAGCGCCACACACCCCGCCGATACAACTTATACACAGCTCTAATAAATTCCCATCCTGAGGAGGGGTGGCGGCGGAACGCCGACGGGGTGGTTATTACAACTTATGCACAGCACGGACTCGTAAATATTGCAAAAAAAAAACGCGAGCTAAAATCTTCTTAAATTTAACTTTTTGAGGAGATTTTA
>CALETM010000179.1 GCA_937920765.1 uncultured Alphaproteobacteria bacterium
GGCTCGGAGATGTGTATAAGAGACAGAGACGAAACAACAGACACGTCAGGCATTATATTTTTTGATTCCTTTGTGGATTTTTATAAAACTCTGCTTTTATCTTAAAAAAAACAGAGTAGATTAAAATAATAATGCTTTGTTTTTTGAAAAGAAAATGGTTCGCACACATTATTACGGAAAGTATATAAAAAAAATAAATAAGTTGATAATTGCCGCGTTGTTGGTATTTATCATCGTTTTTAATTTGTTTAAATTCAGTCAATATGCTGAAAGTACCAATGATTTTATTGTAATATATAATTCTCCGGTTGACGTATTAAAAGATTTTCGCACTCCGTTGCTTACAGAGATGTATTTTAATGAAAATTACGGCGCTAAAAAGAATTTAAGATTAATTGTTTTGCCGGTTGATAATCGAGTGCTTGGAACGCAAGCTCTAAAATCTTTGCTGAAACAAATTAAACCTTATCAAGATAAAAAATTTTTATTTGCGGTTAATTATAATTATGCTGAATTTGCCGATGAAACGGTAAAAAAACTAAATATAAGTGCGCAAAAGTCAGAAAATAATGAGCAAATTATATTACAGGCGCTTAATAAAGACAATAATTTGGTTTTTATAATGTTTGGCGAAGATGATAAGGCCTTAAAGATTGCCGGACAGCTTAATTTGCACCCCTATGTTTTTAATCTGAATGCAAAATTTCCGTCTTTAAATGGTAAAATTATTAAGGTTGAAAATGAAATACCTGATTTAGAACAACAAGAAAATAATTTAAGACAATTTGCGGCAGATTATAAAAATCAATTAACTGTTTTTTTATCGGCAGTTTTAGATGGTAAAAACGATATGCCGGAATATTCTGCGGCAACGGAACATATGTTTGATAAAGGGGCGGCACAAGTGCTGGCCATTGATGAAAAAAACGAAAAATACGGTCAATTCGGCGATGTGTTTGCCGATACGGCTGTGGCTCGCTCTTTTATAAACGGATTTTTACTTGCTAAAAACGAAATGCCTGACGCAGAATATAAGTTTTTTGTGCTGACAAAATCCGTAAAGAAAAAATATATTGATGAACAAAGTTTTATCGAGGACTTAAACGCCGGAGTTGACGGGGTTATGCTGGTGAACGGCTATCGTCAGGCAATGTTTTTGCCATATTTTTGGAAGATTTATCCCGATAAAAAAGATTTTATCAAAAATCTTAAAGTCAGCGCAGGTTTAAGCCCTGATTATTGGTCAACAAAAATTAAAGTTTATTATTTCAGAGCAGTGGAGGTAGAATATGAAAATTAAAGGGTATGAAGTTAATTTTACTGAAGAAGAACTTGATAAAATTTTAGCCGATAAAACCCGCAGTATTGAACTTATATCGCGCGAATTTGAAGGGTATAAAAAATTGTCGATTGGGGATAAAAAGGCAATAGACCACTTACAACGCGCGGCTGATATAATCAACGATGTTGCTCTTGAACAGGATAATCCGCATAACTTAAGCATTAAACACGAATTGGAAAAATTGGCGGTGAATGATGAGTATGCCGCTAAAATATTACAGCTTTTTAACTGTTTGAACGGGGTTGCCGGTAATAACGGCATAGACAGAGACCCAGTGCAAATTTTTCAAGGACTGCCGCTGTTAAAAGGGAAAAATTTTTATCCGGTAGATTTATCAATAGAAGAATTTCATGAAATTATTTTGAGAATGGCAGAGCGCGGTAAGTTTGAAGAACTTCAAAAAATTTTATCAGCGCGCACCATGGTTAGAAGAAACGGAGATGAGCTGAAAGCGATAGACTATACAGAATATTTTGCACAGCAATTTTCAGAAATTGCCAATGAGCTTGAAGTTGCAGCTTATTATTGCACTGAACCTGAGTTTAAAGAATTTTTAAGCTGGCAGGCACAAGCGTTGCTGCAAAATAATCAGGATATGGATATGCTTGCCGACAAACACTGGGCTGTGTTGCAAAATAATAACTTAGAATTTACCATTTCGCGTGAAAATTATGAAGACGAAATGACCGGAACAGTGTTCAATAATCCAGATATTGTTAAAATTATTAATGATAATCATATTGAAGTTGTTGCTAAAGATACGCTTGGCGGCAGAGTTGGCTTGGTTAATAAAGAAGGCACTGAAAATATTTTAAAATTTAAACAAACTTTGCCTTATTTATCGCAGTGGATGCCGCTTAGCAACCAGTATAAACAAAACAGTTTTTCAGATAACGACTTAAAGCAAACAATGGTAGATGTTGATTTAATTACTTTAACCGGTGATTACGCAATGTGCCGCGGAGGTATTACCCAGGCGCAAAATCTGCCGAATAATGATAAAATTGCAGTTAAATGTGGAGGCTGGCACCGTAATGTGTACCATCGTCAGGTTTTACTAAGCTATGATGTTGAACATGAAAAAAAACTGCTAAATCGGTTGGTTGATGCCGAGCTTCATAAATATGTTGATCATGCTCAAATAATTACTTTTGATATTGGGCATGAAAATGGTCACTCATTAGGTCCTACGGCGGAATATCAAAATGCTTTGGGAGTATATAAGCATATTATTGAAGAGCATAAAGCAAATACTTTTTCTATTGCATCAATGGCAGAACTTGCTAAAAAAGAAGGGCGTTTTAACAAAGAAGATTTGAAGAAAATTTATGCATCATGGGTGGTTGAAACATTGTTTTTAAGAGCTCGCCCGCTTTTTTCAGAGCCGCACAGAATGGCTTCATTGATTGAGTTTAACTATTTGTTTGAAAATAAGGTAATATGGTTTGACAGCAATAAAAAGCTCCATATAGATTTTGATTTAATAGGTATGGTTGCCTACCGTTTGCTTGAAGAAACCATTAAAGTTCAGCTTTCTAAATCGGCCGAAAACGCCAAAGCATTTATTGATCGTTGGTCAGCATGGGGAGAGTGGTCGCATTATATTGCCGATGTGCAGCAAGAGTTAGGCGCTAAACCGTATATAAAAATTATAACCAATTTTTAAGATTGTTTATATAATCTGATTTTAAAGGCTGGCTTTTAAGCTGTCTCTTATACACATCTCCGA
>CALETM010000180.1 GCA_937920765.1 uncultured Alphaproteobacteria bacterium
TTCTTTGGCAACTCTGCCGCTTGCTTTTGTTATGGCTTATTTTTTCGGGCGCAACGGAATTTTGTTTGCCGCCGCCATCAGCTTTTTTATAGGCGTGTGGGCAACCCATCAGTTAATTAAAAACAGCACTGAAAAAGACCCTTCCAAAGTGGTTATTGATGAAACCGCCGGTCAGTTGATGAGTTTTGTGTTAGTTGCTCCGCAGTTATATCACAATTTTTCGGCTGAAGTTATATTCGTATACTTGTGCGGATTCGGATTATTCCGCTTGTTTGATATTTGCAAAGCCGGACCGGTAAAATGGGCAGATACCAAACTTAAAAATGCGTGGGGCGTTATGCTTGATGATGTTTTTGCCGGTATTTTTGCCGCATTGTGCTTGGCTTTAATCGCCTCACGTATAATGTAATTGCATTCCGCTTAAATAGCAAAAAAGACTTCTGAGCAAAAACTCAGAAGTCTTTTTTTTAATCACTACACTAACGGCTGTTTTGCGGTAAATCATCCAGAATTTTTTTGTACATACGGGCAAGCGCCTTATTTTTAGCATCACCAGCCCGAATACAGTTTCCATAGATCTTCTGCAAAGAGTCTTTAAACCATTCAGGATTTTCCAGTGCTTGCAAACAGAACAAATCGTGAATAATCAGCATAAGATCTTCTTTGCAAGCTTCCTCATATTGCAGCTGTTCCACAATCCTTAAATGCTCACTCAGCCTCAATACTTCATTTACAGCTCCTTTGAGGTCAGTTGGTGTTTTTTTCTTCCGCTCAAGCAATTCCGGAAGTTTAGGAGCAAAGGTTATAACTGCAACCAATAGCGCCACCAATACTATAAAGGCAAGCGCTCCTAAAAAAATTTGCATAATATCATTCATAACATCATAATTTTAATTCAAGGTAATAATACCAATAATTAAAATTATATGCAAGTCTAATTTTCAGTTTTAGATAAGCTATTCCACGCTTTATTAAAAGTGCCGAAGACGGGGTGATTATTACAACTTATACACAGCACGGACTCGTAAATATTGCAAAAAAAAAACGCGAGCTA
>CALETM010000181.1 GCA_937920765.1 uncultured Alphaproteobacteria bacterium
GCTTATTAAATCAGTAAGTTTATTTATTGATGAACTTGTTGGTGGTAATTTAACTAAGATTATTGATGCGTTACAGGCTATTAGTGATAAAACGGTAGAGCTGAACAGTTTAATAGACGCGGTATCTGGTTTGTTTGTATTTAAAAGTAAACTATTTTTAAATACAGCTTGCAGCAGTATATCTTTTAGCTCCTTAGCAGATTATTTTACTGATTTGCAGAATAACAAAAATGCGGTTTATCATACGGTAGTATTTTATAATGCTCTAAAACAGACGAAAGATACCAGATACGATACTATGATATCTTACTTACGTGATAATAAATATCCGTTACAACATCTTGCTGATATTTATTGCTATTTGGTATACAGATGTTTAACTAAAAATGTTGAAAATGATAACTGGCATACATTTATACCTAATGAATTTGCTAATCTGGCTGAACATATACGTAAGTTAGATGATGAATTGTACCAACTTAATGCGCAGCTTTTGATAAATTCTATTAATCAAAACGATATACCTCAAGGTATTAATTCTACCAGAGTAAGTGAAAAAACGGAAATGCAGCTTATTTATCACCAATTATCCGGCCATAGCCGCAATATTCCGTTACGTCGTTTTATATCTCGAGCCGGTAATGCTATTCAAGCCTTAAAGCCGTGCTTTTTGATGTCACCGATTTCTGTTGCGCAGTATATTCCGCCGCAGAGTATAAATTTTGATTTATTAATTATAGATGAAGCCTCTCAGATGTATTATGAAGAAGCGCTCGGCGGCATTTTTAGAGCTAAGCAACTGGTTGTGGTTGGTGATGATAAGCAATTGCCGCCAACTCCGTTTTTTCAAAAAAATAATATACAAGATGATGAGTTTGAAGATGATGAAGATATACAGGACGCTACATCTATTCTTGATACTTGTGTTATGCAAGGTTTTGATTATAGAGAATTGTTATGGCATTATCGTTCAAAAGATTCTTCATTGATTGAATTTTCAAATGCGCATTTTTATAATGACAATCTAAAGATATTCCCGTCTCCGGTTGTATCGTCATCGGTTAACGGCGTTCATCGTGTTTTTGTTAATGGTATTTATAAAAACAGGCAGAATGAAGATGAAGCCAATGCTATTATATCGGCTATCAAGCAATTTGTTCGAAAATATCCTCAAAGAAGCTTGGGAATAGCAACAATTAATACCACTCAAAAAGCCCTGATTGAAAAGAAATGCGATCTGTTGTATGAACAAGATATCAGTTTTCAAGAATATTGTGATAAATGGGCGAATGGACTGGAATCGTTTTTTGTAAAAAATTTGGAAAATGTTCAGGGTGATGAGCGTGATTATATCTTTGTATCTACTGTTTATGGACCGGAAATAAAAGATGGCAAAGTAGCGCAGCGCTTTGGTCCTATTAATGGTAAATATGGACATCGACGCTTAAATGTGTTGTTTACGCGCGCTAAATATGGATTAACATTATTTACATCATTAAAATCAGAAGACATCGTAATTTCTGAAACCAGCACAATAGGCTTAAAAGTGTTTAAGGATTATTTATTATATGCTGAAACCGGGCGTGTTTTAACCGGAACTGTTTCAGGACGTGACTTTGATAGCGAATTTGAAAAAATGGTGTACGATTTGTTGGTATCTAAAGGATATGAAGTTGATAAACAAGTCGGCGTTAACGGATTTTTTATTGATTTGGCGGTGAAACATCCATTAAATAAATCTTATTATGCTGTTGGCATTGAATGTGATGGAGCTCCGTATCATAGTACAAAATCGGCGCGCGATCGAGATTGTATAAGACAGTCGATTTTGGAAAAATTAGGCTGGAAAATTTATAGAATATGGTCAAAAGATTGGTTTTATAATACGGAAACGGAAATTGGCAAATTACTTGCATATCTTGAAGATGTATCAAAACAACAACCGACTTTTGACTTTAACGATCATGCGGGTTCGGTTGATGCTAGTGTGC
>CALETM010000182.1 GCA_937920765.1 uncultured Alphaproteobacteria bacterium
TTGCTGAAGATAGCAGATTCGTTTAAAAAAATTATAATTGTTAAGGATAATATCAAACCATATCATGATGACAACGGTATTGGCTTTATCGGCTTAAAAGATTTTTTGTTGGATATGAACAGTCTTGATTTTTAAGAGATACGTTTTAAGTTAGCCGAATAAGCGCATAACAAAATAAATAATGAACTGCCTGACTTGCGGAGTACGGTGCAATAAGGGGAGGGCTTTAGTTTTGTCATCAATATTAAAGTTTCATTTGATAGTCAAAGACGCAAGAATCTTTGTCCTCGCAAACGGTGCAAAAATCTTCCATTTCCGCAAGGGTTAAATCTTTAAGACATTTAAATTCTGATGTACAATAATTATCGCCAAATGCCGAATTAGCCTCGCCGGAAGTTTCTCCTTTAACAATTTCAAACTTGGTTCGCAACAGTTGACCTCTTTGAGCTTTGGCGATGGTAAACAAATTCATGCATGATTCTTTTTGCCCTTTGTTCAATACGATATAGATTTCAAAATAATAAACTCCGCTATTGGGAAAAGTATAATTTTGCAAGCCTATACTGTTTCCGAAGATATCGAATATTTTGTTTTTTCGTATCATATCTTGCGGAATAACGTTTAGTTTTTTAAGCAAAGGAACCATATTGCCGGCAGTAGAAGTTTTTGAGCGCTTAAAATCGTCCATATGAATATTGACGTAGTCCAAAATCGAGCTGATTTGTTCCGTCTGTTTATTGAGCTTGTATTTCATCATCGCTTTAGAGTAACCGGCGATAGCGCCGACGGACAGGACGCCGATAATAGCGAGCACGCCAAGCATCTCGACCATAGACCGCCCTGCACACAAGCTGTCACACTCCGGCTTGACCGGAGTGTCCAGGTCAAACCAAGTAGCAAATTTGTTCCACCTGGATATTCGGGTCAAGCCCGAATATGACGATGTGATGTGTAAAAAGCGGCTAAAATCTGATTTCATAATAAAAAATCTCCTCAAAAAGTTAGTTTTGAGAAGATTTTAGCTCGCGTTTTTTTTTTGCAATATTTACGAGTCCGTGCTGTGTATAAGTTGTATAAATTTCACTAAAAAAATTCTTAAAAAGCTCTTGACTTAGAGTATACTCTAAAAACTATCTTATTTTAAGAGCCTTGTAATAAAAAACGCTTTATTGCTAAAGCGGGGGTTTTAATATGCGCGCCTTAAACATGCCAACTGATAACCAGTTGTCCGCCGTGAGGCTGTCCGATTTGCTTGGTACAAAAATCATAAATATCGTTCATGGTTAAATCGCGGATACATTTTAATCCGCCGGTGCAATATTTATCTCCGATTAGATAACTGGCGTTAGGATTAGGGGAATTAGTCGCGTATGATTGTATGGCATATAAAGTATCGGCTCTTTCTTTGGCTATATTCATAATGTTGCGGCAAATTTCCAAGTTGTTGTTGCTTTGCTTGCTAAGCTCCGGTGTGATATAAATGGCATATACCGAAACCGGACTTCCACCTTCATTCGGGTAATATTCTTTATTAATGCTTATGTAGGTGTTAAACGCATCATGTATATTGTTGCTCTTGTCAGGTATAATCATTTCTTGCGGGATTTCTCCCATTTTTATAAAAAACGGAATCAATCTCGTTGAGCTTTCTTTAATGTTTTCAAAACTGTATAAATTGCGCTCCACCATATTAAAAATGGTGTTAAGTTGTTCTGCTTGCTTATTGAGTTTGTACTTCATCATCGCTTTGGAATAACCGGCAATCGCCCCGACGGACAGAACCCCGATGATAGCGAGCACGCCAAGCATCTCGACCATAGACCGCCCTGCACACAAGCTGTCACACTCCGGCTTGACCGGAGTGTCCAGGTCAAACCAAGTAGCAAATTTGTTCCACCTGGATATTCGGGTCAAGCCCGAATATGACGATGTGATGTGTAAAAAGCGGCTAAAATCTGATTTCATAATAAAAAATCTCCTCAAAAAGTTAGTTTTGAGAAGATTTTAGCTCGCGTTTTTTTTTTG
>CALETM010000183.1 GCA_937920765.1 uncultured Alphaproteobacteria bacterium
GTCACTCTCCGACTTGATCGGAGAGTCCAGGTCAAACCAAGTAGCTAATTTGTCCAACCTGGACCATCGGGTCAAGCCCGATGGTGACAGTTATTGTGCAGGTCGGTCTATGGTCGAGATGCTCGGAGTGCTCGCTATTATTGGCGTTCTGTCTGTCGGCGCGATTGCCGGATATAGTAAAGCAATGTTTAAGTACAAGCTCAACAAAATGGTTGATCAATATAATCAGCTGTTTGGTACTATTGCCATTCATCGGGAAGAATTTATTAAACTATCCACTAAAACCCAGACATATTACTTATATGAACTTCTAAAAAAGATGGGTGAATTACCGGACGGTATGACCACCAATGGATATTCTGCTCGCGATGTGTTTAAGCATGGTTCCGTATTAGCATCAGAATGGGGAACTAACGTTCTTGTTTATCTTGATTTGGTGAATAACGATGAAGGTCACACTTCGTCAGCTGAACTAATTGAAAATTGCCGCAATATGTACCAATATCTGATAATTCCGAGGCAGAACGATATTGCCATGGTCTATTTTTACTATTATGACGAAAGTGGTTCAGGAATAGAAGATAGAATTTATGGCAACAAATATTGCACAGCCGATAGCAAATGCTTAAAAAACTTAAGCATTACAGATATAGACGTTGTTTGCAATTCGTTTACCAAAAATCGAGGGGTTAGATTAATCGTTCAGTTTTAAGCTGACTTAATCCGTAATATCTTCAATCCGTTCAACTTCAAAATCGGAAGAATAAAAGTAGCGGCGTTTAACAAATTTTCCGGACAATATCAGCGGCAAAAAATCACGGTCAGCGGTGCGCATTTTATCATACGGAACTTTATCCGCATCTTGCCAAAACAAATCAACCTCATCGGCTTTGGCTTTAAATTCGCCTGAAAATTCCGTACTTTTGAAAACATGCACATAATAATCGGCCGTAGGAAATTCAATGTATCCTACCTCAACCGGATTTTTTATGGTTAAACCGGTTTCTTCAAAAGTTTCTCTGATAACGCAGTCACGCATATTTTCGCCGGCTTCTTTTTTACCTCCCGGAAAATTAACATAACCTTTGTTAATACCGCGGTGATGATGAATCATCAGGTATTTATGCGCTTTGGTATCTTCAATAATTGATAATGAGGCTTCTTTCATTAATGTTCTCCTTTAATAAAATATATGCAAATATAGCCGATTATTCTGCCAAAAGTCAATCTGTATAAAAAACATCTTGACTTTACAGTCTATTGGCGCTGTCTCTTATACACATCTGACGCTGCCGACGAATAGAGA
>CALETM010000184.1 GCA_937920765.1 uncultured Alphaproteobacteria bacterium
TCGTCGGCAGCGTCAGATGTGTATAAGAGACAGCGGGAACATTGCCAAACGGAGCAGGGCGGCAAACAGTAAAATTGCCCAACCCATATTGCCGATTAAACCGTATAAGAAAGTTAAAATGTAAAAGAACGGCTTGGTTAAAAAGTAATACCAGCCAAAGTCAACGGCTAAGTCAAACTTTTTGATGTTGGCTTTGTCGGCGTATTCATCAAGCAGTTTAATTTCTTTGGCGCCGGCAAAAAAGCGCATGTTTTCAGAAGCGGCGGCGCCGGCGGCAATGGTGAGCGGAGCTCCGCGGTAATCAATTTGATATGAATCGTTGCCGTTGTTGGCAAACTTTAAGTCGTTTTTTTGCGCGCCGTTAAAAATAAAGGCCGTAAACCAATAGCGGTCGGAAAATCCGGCCCATCCTTCTGAAACTTCAAATGTTTCCGGCTTGTTTTCTTTTAAGTTTTTATATTTAATTTCTTCTAAGGAGCCGTCAATAACGCTGCTGATGCCTTCATGAACAACTGCGCTTTGGCGCGATGATTCGCCCTTAAACGAGCGGCTGATAAGACCGTACGGGTATAAAACCACATCTTCGGCGGTGTTGTTTTCAACCGTTTGCGTAATATTGAACAAGTAATTTTCATCAACTGATATGGTGCGGATAAAACGCAAACCTTGGCCGTTGTCCCATTCTAAAGTAATCGGCGATTGCGGAGTTAATTCTTTGCCTTTAAGCTTCCATTCGGTATCAGAAGTCGGAAGCTTCAAAGATTGATTGCTGCTAAGCCAGCCGAGTTCGGCAAAATACTGATTTTGGGTGCCGGCAGGGTATAAAAGTTCAATGTCCGGACTGTTATTTTCAAGAGTTACTTTATATTTGGTCAAGGTTAAATAGTCAAAACGCGCGCCTTTCAAACGCAGACTGCCGTTGATGTTTGCATTTTTAATTGGTATGCGCTTTTCGGTTTTAACAATTTCATCGGCAGAGAGCAAAGCAGTATCTTGAGTGCTTGCGGCGCTGGTGTTGACGGCAACTTCCGGAGCTTTTGCTTCTTGCGCAGAGGCGGCCGGTTCGTTAGCCGGAAAAAAGTAGTTGACTGCAAAAATAATCAGCACCGAGAGCATAATTGCCGCATAAAGGCCTTTGGTTTCTTCTTTCACTTTTTGTAAACTCCTTAAATAACTTACATATTTATTTGTTTGTAGTATAATTTTTGCTTAAAGGCAAGCAGATAAAACGATTCTGCCGCGCTTGTTGATTAAAATTATATAAGCTTTATTTTGATTTTTTAGGCGGAACGGGGTCGTATCCGGAGCCGCCCCACGGGTGGCATTTTAATATGCGCTTAATTCCTAAATACAAGCCCTTAATAATGCCGTGGGTTTGCAAAGCCTCAATCATATATTGCGAACAGGTCGGCCTGAAGCGGCAGCAGCCGGAGCAAAAGGGCGATAAACATTTTTGATAAAATTTAACAAGTAAAATTAACAGGTTTTTCATCACAAAAAAAACTCTATTTAACTTGCGCTGAATTTTCTGATGCCGAGTCTTCCAAAGCGGTGCTTTCCGGTTCGGCAGTTTGGTCTTCTGCCAGCAAAATTTTGTTAGCTTTTTTCAGCGCCCACTTAATATCGCTTTTCAAAGTTTGATACGGGCAATACGCGGTGTTAAAGCGGCTGATTAAAACATATTCAACATTAGGTAATGCCAATTCGGGAAAAACTTCGCGCACAACAGCTCTTAACCGGCGTTTGGCGCGGCTACGAATATGCGCCTTGCCGATTTTTTTTGAGGCGGTAAATCCGATTTTGAAGGGAACTTCTTCTTCAGATAAACTGCGAGCTGCCTGCAAAATAGCCGTTGAAACAACCATTCTGACACCTTTGGCAGCTCTCAGAAAATCTTTTCTCTTTTTTAAGATAATGATTTTATTCATCACAAAACTTAAGCAGAAAGTTTTTTACGGCCTCTCAAACGACGAGCTGCCAAAACTTTACGTCCGCCGACGGTAGCCATACGGGTGCGGAAGCCGTGGCGACGTGATCTGATGAGCTTGCTGGGCTGATATGTTCTTTTCATTTTTAAAATCTCCGGTTAGTTATTAGTTATTTAAAACCTTTTAATACAAAAGGTTCTCGGGTTTTCAAAAAGCCTTATATCTGCTTTTTTGCCATAAGTCAAGGCAAAAATAAAAGCCGAAATTTCGGCTTTTATTTAAACACATATTTTCGTATGTGAGAGTTATAAGGGAATAGAAATGAGTACCCTCAAGCCTCCCATACTGCTGTCGCCGAGCTCAATAGTTCCGCCGTGCGAAACAATAATGTCTTTGGCGATTGATAAACCCAAGCCCACGCCGCCGGTTTCTTTATTGCGCGAACCTTCAATGCGGTAAAAGGCCTTAAATACGTCTTCGCGCTTATCAACCGGAATGCCCGGACCGTCATCTTCAACTGAAATTTCCATTTTGTTACCATTGCTCTCTAAGGCAACCGCAACGGTTTTGCCATAATAAAAAGCGTTGGAAATAATGTTGGTAACCGCGCGTTTTAAGGCTTGTTCGCGCCCTTGAATGGCGCTGACCTGATCATTGGTTGAGTAGCGAATCATGGTTTTTGAGTTGCGGAATTTATTCAAAATACTCAAGATAAGCTCATTCATATCAACAAAGGTGTTGGGCTCACCGCCTTCGCCGCTTACAAATGCTAAATAGCCGTCAAGCATTTTTTCCATTTCGGAAATATCTTCAATAAATTCTTTGTTATCTTCATTTTTCGGCAGCATGGCAAGTTGCAGTTTCATACGAGTGAGCGGAGTGCGCAAATCGTGCGAAACTCCGGCCAGCATTTGCGTGCGTTCTGAAATTTGGCGGTTAATGCGCTCTTTCATTTTAGTAAAAGCAATACCTGCTTTGCGCACTTCTGATGAACCGTATGGCTTAAACGGGGTGTCAATACCTTTACCGAAATCTTCAGCCGCTTCCGCCAGTTGCTTAATGGAACGGGCCTGCACGCGCAAAAACAGCGCCGAAACCGCAAACAACAACAGCGAAGTGCCAATCATCCAGGCAATAAAGCCGAACACTGAGGTGCTGAAAATATTTTTGGTTGAAGTTGTAAATTTAAACAATCCGTTTTCAGTATCCACCAAAGTGATTAAAACGGCGCGTCCGTCGGTTAAATAAGTTGATGTTTCGGCATCAGGAAAATCATTTTTTAAGGCGCGTTCAAAAAACTCGGTAACCAAACGATAATTGCGCGAGGTTTTAATTCTTTCAGAGTGTTTAAGATCGTTGTTAAAATATTCAACATCAAGCTGATAAACTGATTTAGCCAGTTTTTGTACTTCGGCAAAATTATCGGGATTTTGTTCGGTAAGTTGTACAATAAATGCCATGTTTGAACTGAGATTATCAGAAAGTCTGCGGCCGACTTTGCCCCAACTGCCGTTAAAATACGCAATAATGGATACAACTTGCACCACAATCAGCGGAATAAAAATTAACAGCATGGTTCTGAAAAATAAAGTTTTAGGCAGCAGTTTAAGCTTTAAATAGCGCATAGTGCCTTCAATTTTTTTAGGAAATACAATATGCATACGGTAACTCCTTTATTTTAATGTGTTGTATTTATTCGGGCAGCAGCATATAGCCCTTGCCGCGAATGGTTTGCAGATAGCGCGGATTTTTTGAATCTTTTTCAATTTTTTTGCGCAACCTTGTAATTTGCACGTCAATAGAACGCGGGCTCTGTCCGGCTCCCAAAATTTCCGCCAGTTTTTCACGCGTAAAAATCTGCCCCGGTTTTTGGCTCAAAACGCTGAGCAGCATTTGCTCAACCGGCGTAATATGGATAATGTCGCCTTGCTTATTGGTAAGCTCTTTTTTAACCGCGTCATAAAGACATAGGCCTAAATTAAGCGGCAAATCTTTATTTTCGGTGTTTTTCGGCGCGCGTTTCAAAATGTTTTTAATGCGTAAAACCAGCTCTTTGGGCTCAAACGGTTTGGGCAAATAGTCATCGGCGCCCGCTTCTAAGCCTGAAATGCGGTCATCAGGCTCGCCCATGGCAGTAAGCATAATCACCGGAACATTGTTTTCTTTGCGCAGCGCGGTTAAAAACTCAATACCGCTTTCGTTAGGCATCATTACATCAACAATCAACAGGTCAAATTTATACTCATCGATAAACATACGAGCTTCAGCCGCATCTTTTGCAACTGAGACCGCAAAATTCTGCTCCTGCAAAAAACGCCGGAGCAGATTGCGTAATCGTGTGTCGTCATCAACAACAAGTATGTGAAATTTGTTTTTATCCATGATTATTTTTTAGTAGTTGTTTTCTTGGTCGATTTTTTAGCTGAAACGGCTTTTTTAACCGGAGCCTTTTTAGCTGCCGTTTTCTTTGCCGCTTTTTTAACGACTTTGGCTTGCGGCTTAATTACAATTTTAGCTTCTACGGTTTTAGCTTTTTCAAGCGTTTTAATATAATCAACGCTTTTTTGAAAATACTGATAGCCGGTAATAAAGGTTAAAGCCGCGGCAATCCAAAGTAAAAATTCGCCCAAATAAGGCCAAATCCACCAGCCGTGGAACAGCATCATTGAAAGCGCGGTCATCTGAAAACCGGTTTTCCATTTTGCCAAACGCGTAACCGGCAATCCGACATTAACTTCACGCAAAAACTCGCGCAAGCCTGAAACCAAAATTTCGCGGCAAAGAATAATAAATGCCGGAATATAAGTTAAACTGCTCCAAACCATATTCGGCTTGGCTAAAATAACCACCAATGCCGAAGCAACTAGCAGCTTGTCGGCAATCGGGTCAAGCAGGCGGCCGAAAGCCGAAGTTTCATTGCGGCTGCGCGCCAAATAACCGTCAAAATAATCGGTAACGGCGGCGGCGACAAATAAAACGGCGATAAACATCGTCCACCAAAATGAGTTAATGTAAAGTGATAAAAAGATAACCGGAATTACCACAATTCTGGAAATCGTCAACAGATTAGGCAAATTGTACATTTCTTTCCCTTTTATAATAGTTAATTTTGCAAAACTGAGCATAGTATAGAATCTGTCTCTTAT
>CALETM010000185.1 GCA_937920765.1 uncultured Alphaproteobacteria bacterium
AGATGTGTATAAGAGACAGAATAACTGAGATTTTTGTCTTGCATATTTTTCAGCGCGGATTATTATGAGTTTAGTCAATAAATATTAATGAGGCATAAGATGGAAGAAATTATTTTCCCGAATCAAATCAGAATGCACCGCCGTTTGAGAGGTATGTCAATGCAAGAATTGGCTGATCATTTAGGGGTTAGCTTATCAGCTATTTCTAAGATTGAAAAAGGCTATCGCCGTCTTAATCAGGAACAACTGATTCAGGTTGCGGAGCTTACTGATTGTACTTTGCAAGATTTATACGTCAATGAACAAAATTCACAGCAAGATGTTATTCAGGCATGGCGCCGTGAACAAGAAAGACGCAGTAAAATTAATGAAAATGCCGGTTTAAAAACTTTGGGCGCCGCTTTACGCCATTTGCGTACCGACCGTGGCTTGACTTTAATGGAAGTTGCCGAAAACGCTGATATGACATTATCTGTATATCACCGCATTGAAATGGGCCAACGTGAAGTTTCCGATAAAGAATATTTAAACATCGCCCGCGCAATGTCAATGTCAGTTGAAAAGCTCAAGGAAGAAGTTAAACGTTTGGACGATGCCGGTCAACTTGAAGACATTATCCAAAAAAATGACACTAAATACAAATTGTTGGCAACCCCTAAAGGCGCATCAGCTTCCATATTTGCATCTTTTTCATCGGAAAGTTCAAAAATAAAAGTATTCGGTTCTGCCGGTAAAGACGGCAACATTATTATTGACCGTGAAGATGAAGAGGCCAAAGAAGTCGCCCGTCCGGTTCAACTTACCAACAAACGCGACGCTTACGGCATTAATTTATGCACCCGCCGCTTAGGTTCGCTGTTGCCGAATCGCGCTATCTTATTTGCCGACCCACAAGACATGGTAAGTATCGGCGATATTGCTTTGTATTACATTTCAGATAACATTGTCGAGCTTTTAAGCATTCGTGAAGATGAAAACGGCGAGCTCTACGGCATACGTTGGAATCCTGATGAAAAAATCAAGCTTACCAACAATGATTTAAGCAAAATGCATAAAATAGTTGCAATCAATTTGTAATCTGCTAAAACTCCACTGTTAAAGTGGAGTTTTTTATTGATTATTAACTTGAAATTTACTCCTAAATGCTTAAAATACCACTTTAGTATGCTGTCTCTTATACACATC
>CALETM010000186.1 GCA_937920765.1 uncultured Alphaproteobacteria bacterium
TTTTGCCAACAAACTGCTGCGTACCAAGCTGAAAGAAGACGGCATATTAGGACCTAAAACCAAAAAAGCCGTAAAAAGACTGCAAGCCAAAGCCGGTATGCATCAAGACGGATATCCCGATTGGCAGCTGTTAAACAAAATACGTCATTACAATTCTAAAACCGGATTTATTGTTCCGGTACAGCCGCCTAAAAATTTAGGAGCAAAGAATTCACAGGCTGAAAATGATGCTGGACGTAAAACAAAAAGCAAGCTAAATTAAGCCGAAAGATTATTAAAAGCGAGAATAAACAATAAGATGAACTTTGATAAAATAAAAATTTGCATAAGCTTAATGCTGATAACCGTTTTGGCGGCGTGCTCATCAACCGGAACGCCTGAGTTAAGCGGGCTTTCGCCGCAAGCGCAAGCGGTTACCATTAAACAATACGGCGGAATGTATAAAGTCGGCAACCCGTACAAAATTATGGGTAAATGGTATTATCCGGCTGAAGATTATGATTATTCCGAGGTTGGCATGGCCAGTTGGTACGGCGAAGATTTTCACGCCAAAAAAACCGCCAACGGCGAGCGTTATGATATGAATACTTTAACCGCCGCCCATCGTACATTGCCGTTGCCGTCAATTGTTAAAGTTACCAACTTGGAAAACGGGCGTTCGCTGGTGTTGCGCGTTAATGACCGCGGTCCTTACGCCAAAGAACGAATTATTGACATTTCTAAACGCGGCGCGCAGCTTTTGGGTTACCAAACTAAAGGCATTACCAAAGTCAGGGTTGAAGTTATGGCCAAAGAAAGCAAGGCGCTTAAAGCGGCGTTGCTGGGGCAAAAAGTTCCGGATAATGTAACAATTCCGGTTATGAAAGTGCCTGCATCGGCAAACTCTGCGGTTTCATACTATATACAAGCCGGTTCGTTTTCACAACAAGAATACGCCAATAACTTATCGGCTAAATTATCACAATTCGGCAAAAGCAGCGTAAGCAACGCTTTTGTCGGCAACACAATGTTTTACCGCGTGCGTATCGGCCCTTTCTCACATGAGGAAGAAGCCATAGTCACGCTTAACAAAATCAGAAATTATGGCGTTTATGATGCCAAAATCATAAAAGAATAGGGAGAAATTAACATGAATGGTAAAAAAACGTTATTTGCGGCATTGCTTTTAAGCAGCATTTCAGGACAGGCTTTTGCCTTTGAAACCGCCGCCCGCAATGCAATTTTAATTGATTATGATACCGGAGCCTATATTTACACCAAAGACCACGATGTTAAGGTGGCGCCGGCTTCCATGAGCAAACTGATGACTTTGTACATAATTTTTGATAAGTTAAGAAACGGCTCTCTCTCATTGGAAGATACTTTTACGGTTAGTGAAAACGCATGGCGCAAAGGCGGCGCGGCAAGCGGCGGTTCAACCATGTTCTTAAAAATCGGGGAAAACGTTACCGTTGAAGACTTATTGCATGGCATTATCGTGCAGTCAGGCAACGACGCCTGCATTACCGCGGCTGAAAATATTGCCGGTACCGAAGAAGATTTTGCGGTTTTAATGAATGAAACGGCTGAAAAAATCGGGCTTAAAAACAGCACCTTTGCCAATGCAACCGGACTTCCGCATCCGGACCAAAAAATGTCGGTTGAAGATTTAGCTTTGCTGGCGCGTAAAATTATAAAAGAATTTCCGCAATTTTATCATATTTTTTCAGAAAAAGAATTTAAGCACAATAATATTAAACAAGGCAACCGCAATCCTTTGCTTTACACCATGCCGGGAGCCGACGGCTTAAAGACCGGACACACCGATGAAGCCGGATTTTGTTTAACTGCTTCCGTTGCCAAAGGCGGTCGCCGCTTAATTGAGGTTATGTCAGGTATGAGCAGCAACAAAGAACGCTCTGAAGAGGCTGAACGCCTTATGAATTACGGTTTCCGTGAATTTGATAACTACAAAATTCTATCGGCCGGTCAGGTAATGGCAGAAGTACCGGTTTGGTATGGCGAGGTTAAAAGCGTAAATATTGCGGTGCCTGAAGCTGTTACTGAAACCATACGCCGCAATGCCCGTTCGCAATATAAACTGAAAGTGGTTTATGATGAGCCGGTGAAAGCCCCGATTAAAAAAGGCGAGCTTATCGGTCATGCTGAAATTACTGACCCTGAGGGTGAAATCCGCAAAATAGATTTAGTAGCAACCGATAATGTTGCTGAACTTGGCGTAATGGGGCGCTTTTGGGCAAACTTAAAGTATTTGGTATTAGGAGATAAATAACATGGAAGCCTTAGCCGGAAAATTCATCACCTTTGAAGGCGGCGAGGGAACCGGAAAATCAACTCAAATCAAATTGCTGGCTGATTATCTTGAACAAAAAGGCAAAAAAACGCTTTTAACCAAAGAGCCGGGCGGAACCGAAATCGGCAAGCAACTGCGCCATATTTTAACCGAAGGAGACAGCGATAAAATAGACGCGGTGAGCGAGGCTCTGTTGTTTTTTGCCGATAGGCGCATACACTTGGCGCAAAAAGTTTGGCCGGCGCTTAAAAAAGGAGAGTGGGTTTTAAGCGACCGCTTTGCCGATTCTACTATGGTACCAATACTATGCTTATGATAAGCGCTTGCAACGCGAGGATATTAATGCGCTGTATACCTTTGTTGCCGGTAATTTTAAGCCCGATTTGACCATTATTTTGGACATTGATCCTAAAATCGGTTTAGCACGCTCGTTCAAAAAGGCGGAAGGTATGGAAACTAAAGAAGTTCGCTTTGAAAATAAAGCGCTTGAGTGGCATAACAAACTGCGCCGCGGTTATTTGGAAATTGCCGAAAGCGAACCGAACCGATGCGTTGTGTTAAATGCCGATAAAACGGTTGAAGAACTGCACTGCGATATTGTCGCCGTAATTGAATCAAAGTTTAGGTTGTAAAGGATTAACATGGAAAAAATTGAGCCATACGCAAATCCGTATTTATGCGGGCACCAAGAAGCCGAAGATATGTTCTTAAAAGCATGGAAAGCCGGTAGCTTGCATAATTCATTGATGATAACCGGTCCGGAAGGCATCGGTAAGGCCACGTTGGCTTATCGTATGGCGCGTTTTTTACTTGCTGCCGATGAAAATAAATTATCGCTTGAGTTACCTGAAAGTAACCCTGATTTCAGGCTTGTTGCCAATCGCTCGCACCCTAATTTAAAAATTATTGAGCGCGATTTTATTGATACTGACAAGAAAAAAATTATTAAAGCCATTAAAGACGGCGAAGCGCTAAGCGATGATGAATTGCAAAATTTAAAAAAATCAGCGGTAATTAAGGTCGATGAGATTCGCACAATCAATGAATTTTTGGGCAAAAAGTCATTCGATGGCAATTGGCGTATTGTGGTTATTGACAGCGTTGATGATATGAACACCGCCAGCGCCAACGCTATACTCAAAATTTTGGAAGAACCGCCGGCTAAAAGCCCTGTCTCTTATACACATCTCCGAGCCCACGAGACGCT
>CALETM010000187.1 GCA_937920765.1 uncultured Alphaproteobacteria bacterium
TGAAGAAGAAGTTGCCGTAATTGAAGAAACTCCCGCCGATGAAACCATTAAGACAGTTGAACAATCTGAAGTTATTCCGACTGAAGATAATAACGAAATTTCACAGGAAGAAAGCTCTTTTGCGCAAGAAATCGTGCAAGAAAATCCTGATTTTTCAAAGTTTGAAGATTTTGATATGTTGGAAAAATCGGCTGAAATTTCTGATGCGCCAAAAGCATCTGATTTGTTTAACGCCATTATGAATAAATCAACCGCTCCGCACCTTGATGACGAAAAAGAAACGGAAGAAAAATCTATCGACGATTATATGCCAGCCGATGATGATATTTTCACCAGCAAAACTTCTATTAACACCGTTGATGAAGATCCGGTTTTGTTTCCGGCGCAAGACGAGCCTGTTTTTGCTCCTAAAGTAGAGAAAAAAGAAGAAGCCCCTGCTCCAATCAGCGATAAGCCTAACTTTATTGATAAAATTTTAGGCATTTCACGCGCGCGTAAAAACCGCAAAGAGCAATACACTCCTCCGGAACAGGTTTCTCCCCGCTTTGGCACTGACTTAAAAGAAAACGAGAATACCGATTCTGAAATTGAAGATTTGGATATTCCGGCTTTTTTAAGACGTAAATAATTTTCTGTTTAATGGCAAACCCCGCTACTGTTAAAATAGCGGGGTTTGTTTTGCCTACTTAATGCAAAGAATATGATATTTTCCGTTTTGAACGCTAACTCCATGCGTATCATGCTCAAAGCCGGCAAATTCACGGTCAAAATCTTCAAGCGACTGCAAATACGCAAGCAACGAACCGTCCGCCTCGCCGGCGTTTTCACCCGGCATTAAAAGCGGAATCCCCGGAGGATACGGAACCACGCCGGTGGCAACCGTTTTGCCTGCCATTTGCTTTAAGGTTAAAGATTCAACCTCATTTTTAACCAACTTTTCATATGCTTCAACCGGCGTCATATCAGGGTGCGGTAGCACTGAAAATCCGGCGGATAATTTTTGCGTTGTACCTAAGCGCTTCATGGCGGCAAACATTTTATCGGCTAAATCTTTTAAGCCCATATCTTTATATCGCTCAATGTCAGCATTATAAATTTTGGGCAAAACACGCTCAAGCGGCGTATTGTTTTCATAATCGGATTTAAACTCAAACATTGCATTAAGCAGTGTGCCCCACTTGCCCTTGGTAACGCCCATTGAAAATAAGAACAAAATGGTAAAGTCGGCGGTTTTTTCGACCACAATACCTTTGTTATCTAAATAAGCGGTAAGGATTGCCGCCGGAATACCGTTTTCAGCCAAACTGCCGTTTGGCATAACCCCCGGAGTAATAACCGAAACTTTAATCGGGTCAAGCATGCAATAGCCATCTTCAATATTACCAAAGCCGTGCCATTCATCATTGGGGTGCAAAACCCAACAATCGGGCGTGGTTGCCAACAATTCATCGTCGGCTTTATAAAATGAAATACTCTCGCCGTTTTGATTTTTAACCGTATCGGGCTGCCAAACATCAAAGAACCAATCATTTTCTTTGCTTTTTTCGGCATGAATACGGGCAATCGTTTTACGGAAGGTTATTGCCTCGCGGATAGCGATATCGGTTAAAGTTTTACCGCCGCCGTTATCCATCATCGCGGCGCTGATGTCGTTGGAGGCAATAATCGGATAAAACGGCGAAGTTGAAGAGTGCATCATCAACGACTCGTTAAACCGCTGGTGGCTTATCGGATTACGCCCTTCCAAAATATGAATCATGGAAGCTTGCGAGAACGCTGCCAACAATTTGTGGGTTGATTGGGTGGCAAAAACGGTCGGCTGATTTTTATCATAAGTTTTAGGGTTGCAGCACATAGCATAGCGGTTTTCATAAAGCGGATTAAAGCGCGCATAGCCGTACCACGCTTCATCAAAATGCAAACGGTCGGAACTTTGCCCCAACAGTTCGCGCACTTTGGCAACATTATAACACAAGCCGTCATAAGTGGAGTTGGTAATAATGGCATGCTTCGGCTGCGGATTTATTTTGCCATGCACTAACGGATTTTGCTTAATACTCTCAGCCACCGCCTCTTTAGTTAAGCGCTCAGGAAAAATGGGACCGATAATGCCGTAACGATTGCGCGACGGAATTAAATAAGTTGGAACAGCGCCCGATAAAGTCATGGCATGTTCAACCGACTTGTGGCAATTGCGGTCGCACAGGCAAACATCATTGCGGGTTACGCTCGCCATTAAAATAATACGGTTAGAGGTGGAAGAGCCGTTGGTGATGTGGTAACTGCGAGAGGAGTTAAAAACTTTGGAAATATAGCGCTCGCTTTCGCCGATAGGCCCGCTATGGTCAAGCATGGAACCAAGTTCGCCGACAGAAATGGATAAATCAGAGCGGAATATCTGCTCGCCGAAAAAGTTAAAAAAGTCACGTCCGACGGCTGATTTCAAAAACGCCGTGCCGCCGGTGTGTCCGGGGGTGTGCCATGAATATTCATGCACTTTGGCAAACTTAGCCAAAGCTTTGAACATCGGCGGCAAAATAAATTGCCGATAGCGCCGCACCGCCGCTTGAATCCTGCCGCTGATAAATTCGATTGTATCTTCCAGCAACCAAATAAAATCGCTCACTTTATCTAAAACGTCGGTCGGAATTTGCGATGCCATATTACGACTTGACATCACAAAAATCGGAATTTCTTTATTTTGCTCCCTGATGAAACTCAACGCCTCGTATGTGTTGGCACAGCGGCTGCACTCAACTCCCATCAGCACGCATTGAATACCGGCGTCAGAGCTGAAAATAGCTTTAGCGTCATCTAAATTTTCGGCAACAATCACTTGCGAGCCTTCTTTTTCCAAATCGGCCTGCAATCTGCGAACCGCCCTCGCCGCCGCCGTATTATCGCTTAAATTTTCATAGACTAGTAAAATTTTAACCTGAAACGGATTTTTAACATCTATCATACTTTTCTCCTTAAAAATAAGATTATTACAGCTCGGATTCTATCATCTCGACCACCGGAAAGTGGCTTTTATAGCGCGAGACCAAATTGCTTTTATCGGCAAATGAAATCCAAAACATTAAAACCAGCGCCGCAACGGTTACCGCAAGGGTTAAATAGCGCACCCAACGCGGCACTACGCACTGAATTTGCTTATCATGCTGTTGCATTTCCCACTGACGATTTTCCGCCAATTCATAAAAAATTACGGTAGAAATAACAAACATCAGCGCCCAACGTGTTTGTTCGGCATTTGAACCTATCATCGCCGCCATGCTGTAAAAGGCTCCGATAAGCCCGACTATTGTATAAAAAATACCTTGATTGGCATTCATTTTATCGCGCCCGATAATTTTGATGGCAACCGACGAGTAAATATACGGCAACAGAGTCATAATCACGGCAATAGAGGCAATTTTACCAAATTGTTGCGAGGCGGTCGGCGACATAGTGGCAAGAACCTGCAATGTCATAATACCTGTCTCTTATACACATCTCCGA
>CALETM010000188.1 GCA_937920765.1 uncultured Alphaproteobacteria bacterium
CGTCAGATGTGTATAAGAGACAGGCTTTTACCTCGTCCCAAGTCAAATTTCGGATACCCAAAATACGGGTAACGCCGTTTACGACCATATTTGAATAAGCAGCCTTGCGGATGTTAGTTTCATCAATCTCGGACAGCGGTTTCATTTGTCCGCCTGATTTAGCGAAAAACTGGTCTTTTTGGCTGCAAGTACCGACCGCGGTTATACTATCCGCGCCCAAAGTAAACACGCCGGAAAATTCATAAAAGTAATATTGCCCCTGCTCATCTGAAGTAATAATTTTGTCAGACTTAACATCTTTCCAACAAACGCCGAACAAGCGGGCGATTTTTTCGGCGCCGGAACAAGTTAAATACGGCTTGCCGGACTGGTCAACCCAATCATTGGTATTGGTGCGCGAAATTGACAATTTAACAATCTTGTCAAGCTGGGCAATACGGCGATTTGCCGCCGCTAATATATCGTCTGTCATATCAAGCTGATTAGACGGCGACATTGTGATGATTTCGTTTTGTATATCTTCCATGGTTATTCTCCTAATCTGTTATTAAAAGTAAAAAGTACGGTAAAGCGATGAACAGGATAAAAAAACCTGAGGCACCGATAATTTGTAAAATGATGTTACGCACGAGGCTTTCCCCAAAAGTAATTGTCTAAAACGCTAATATTTTGCGATTGTTTTTGTTGGTAACATGCGCGGTATTTGTTATCTTTGCGCATGGGTGTTCCGTAAAGATCATGAAGCATAAGCTCAAAGAAATCATAATAACCGAGCTCGTCCGCCTCTACTAACAACTCCTCACAAACTGCATTGCGCGCATCTGCATCAGTGGTAAAGGGACAATGTTCCGGACGACCGTTTTCGCCGTCAATCTCCCAATAAGGATTCTCTTCAGTCCAACGCTCCATGCGTCTGGTAACTTGTTCATCAATCTGCTTTTGTAATAAACGGATGGCGGCAGCAAAATTTAATGTGGCGATACTCATTAAAGTCTTCCTTCCATGTATTCATCATACGCTTCAACGATTGCCGGAAAAGCGGTTGCTAATCTGTTTTTGTTTTGTAAATCGGCACGGCTTATTGCCTGAACTAATGCCGGATAAAATCCGGACGTTTCGCCTCTTTGCCATGCGCGAACAGCTATGCGGGCAAATTCTAAGCTTTCGCCGGTTCTTTCATTAAGAATTTTTTCTTTGAACTGCTCTTCTGTGTATAGGAAGCCTTTGTAATTATAGTTTATTCCATCGTCTGAAACTATGACTTCAACATCTGCATACGCTCCTGTCTCTTATACACATCTGACGCTGCCGACGAATAGAGAGGTG
>CALETM010000189.1 GCA_937920765.1 uncultured Alphaproteobacteria bacterium
ATTTATAATATGTTAAAACATTCAGAGTAAATATAACTAAAAGGATAAATATCATGATAGAAATTGCTTTTGACAGTAACAACAACAATTTGTTCAAAAATCAACCCTGCCCGCTTTATGAAGTGAGCGAATTTTCAGGCGCTGATTTTACAGATTATCAAAAACTTGCCCGCGCTATCATTGCCGCTTATCCCGACTATCATATCATAATTATCCGCAATCAAGCTGAAAACTGCTCCATAAACTTGCTAGCGGTAGCTTTATTTGTTGAGGCATACCACCTGCCTAATATGCTTGAATGCGCCGTTTTCAAGGTTGAAGACAATGCTGCCGCCATGGAAGAATACAAGCCCTACATTGCTTTAACCATCGGCATGCGCTTGGCTTTGCGCCTTTGTCATGAAAACACCCGCTCCATATATCGCGAAATTGAAAATATGGGTTATTTGGGGCTGAACATTAAAACCGATTATATTGCCCAAAAGATTTATGTCGGTCTGTCCGGTAACGGCGACACAACTAGATTTACCGCAAACACCGCTCAAGAAGCCGTTGCGATTGCGGCAAGCTTAAAAGCCCTTTCTTTGGCGCAAACCGGAGCTGATATTAAGGCTGAAATCACCATCAATCACCATGACGCTGAAATTAACGAACAAGCGACTGTCATGCAAATTGTGCAAAACGTAAATCCGTGGATTAAAACCAACTAACTCATTTGCGTTTAAGCTTTTTTGCCTCTTGATTATAGCGGTTAAATGCCGTTTCGGCAAAAACGCGCAGCGAGTTTGGCAAAACGGATAACTTCAAATCATCAGGCTCGATTTTTAAGTTACATGCCAAATCAACAAATTCATCAAAATCAACCGCATATTTCGGGCATAAAATTTTATACAGATTGTGGCAGTCATAACGCTTTTCAGGATCAATAAACAAGCCCTTGGCGCTGATTGCCGTCGGAATTGCCGCGCCCGAAGTTTCACAGCCCGAATATGAATCCATAGTGTGCACCACCAATGTG
>CALETM010000190.1 GCA_937920765.1 uncultured Alphaproteobacteria bacterium
CGGAGATGTGTATAAGAGACAGGGATATTATCCAGCGTTAGACGAACTGAAAAATTTGCAAAAAAACAGCCGCGACCTCATCAGCGGATTGGAACAAAAATATATTAAAGAAACCGGAATTGCCAACCTGAAAATTCGTTATAACAATGTGCTTGGATATTTTATTGAAATTCCGGCTAAATTTGCGAAAGACATTTTACAAAATCCACAATTTATTCATAGACAGTCTGTATTAAACGCCTCGCGTTTTGTTACGGTTGAATTAACTGATTTGGAAAAAGAAATCAGAAGCGCTTCTGAAAAATCGGTTGCAATGGAAGTTGAGCTTTTTGCTAAACTGACGGAAGATATTTTATGTGCTTCCGACGATATTTCGGTTTCTGCCGGAGCATTGGCGGAGCTTGATGTTGCCGCCGCCACCGCCGATTTAGCGGTTGAGGAGCAATACTGCCGACCGGTATTGGATAATTCCACCGTATTTGAAATTAAAAACGGAAGACATCCGGTAGTTGAATTAGCGCTCAAAAAAGAAAAAGCCGCCGAATTTGTGGGCAATGACTGCTCCTTAAACGGCGAAAATAATCGTATTTGGCTGCTTACCGGTCCGAATATGGCAGGTAAATCAACATTTTTGCGGCAAAACGCCATTATTGCCATTATGGCGCAAACCGGATTTTATGTTCCGTGCACAGCGGCTCGCATCGGCATTATTGATAAGGTATTTTCAAGGGTCGGCGCTTCCGATGACTTATCGCGAGGACGGTCAACTTTTATGGTCGAAATGGTAGAAACCGCGGCAATTTTAAATCAGGCAACCCAGCGCTCATTTGTTATTTTAGATGAAATCGGACGCGGAACCGCCACTTATGACGGGCTTTCAATTGCTTGGGCAGTGGTTGAGCACTTGCATGAAGTAAACCGTTGTCGCGCTCTGTTTGCAACCCATTATCACGAGCTCACGGCTTTAACCGAAAAACTAGACGCGCTTAGTCTGCACTGCATGAAAATTAAAGAATTTAACGACGAAGTTATTTTTATGCACGAGGTTATTGACGGCACCGCCGACCGCTCTTACGGCATTCATGTGGCTAAATTGGCCGGATTGCCGGAGCTAGTGTTACAGCGCGCCAAACAGGTTTTAACCTCGCTTGAAAACTCGCAAAACACAGCCGGAACGGCTGATATTGAAGCTAAATTACCGCTGTTTTCAGACTTACAGCAGCAAGTGGCTGCCGAGCCAAAGCCTTCAGAGCTTGAAGCTGCCATGCAGAACGTAAATCCTGATGAGCTTACCCCGCGCGAAGCGTTAGATAAACTTTATGAACTTAAAAAACTGGCTGAAAAGTAAACTATTCGCCGCTTTGCAATGCTTCAATTTTCATTTGCAGCTCAAGCCATGCGGTTTCTTTTTCATCTTTATCAAGCTGGCATTCCTGCAACTCCGCGGTTAAGCGGTCAAACTCTTGCGGATTACGGGTATATAGCTCCACATCTTCAGACAAAGTTTGTTCAATGGCGGCAATTTTTTGCTCAAGCGCGGCAATTTCATCAGGTAAAATTTCATTTAAGCGCTTATCTTTATAGCTTAGGCGCGAAATTGCTTTGGTTTTGCTGCTCTCAGGTTCAGGAGCCGGCGTCGGTTTGGATTTTTTAACCTCTTTAATCGGTTTGTTTTCAAGCTTAGCAATTAATTCCGAGTAACTGCCGATATGTTCAATAATCGTGCCGTCGCCTTTCATATAAAGCAGCGAGGTTGCCACTTTATCCATAAAATCGCGGTCGTGGCTGACTATTAAAATAGTGCCCTGATACTCATCTAACACTTCTTGCAAAAGGTCAAGCGTATCCATATCCAAGTCGTTAGTGGGCTCGTCAAGCACCAAAAAGTTAGAAGCGCGCGCCAAAGCCACTGCCAGCATTAAGCGGTTTTTCTCGCCGCCTGATAATGACGACACCGGACACTGCGCCTGCTCCGGCTTAAATAAAAAGTCTTTTAAGTACGCAACCACATGGCACCAGTGCCCGCGCACCCAAATATGGTCGCCCTCATTGCACAAGGTTTTCCACAAAGTTTTTTTCGGGTCAAGCGTAATGCGGTTTTGGTCAAAATAAGCTTCTTCCAAATTTTTACCCATACGCACAAAACCGGAATCCGGCGCAATTTTTTTGGTAAGAAGCTTAATCAAAGTGGTTTTGCCGGCGCCGTTTGGCCCGACCACGCCAATACGGTTGCCCTTCATAATACGGATAGAAAAGTCTTTAACCAACTCGCGCTCGCCAAACGATTTATAAATATGCTTAGCCTCAATAACCAAGCGGGAGCGCACCTCGCCGGAATCAATTTCCAAATTAACGGAGCCGATTTGTTTAACCTGCTCGCGGCGCTCCTGCCTTAATTGCTGTAAGCGGCGCAGTCTGCCCTGATTACGTTTGCGGCGGGCGGTAACACCTTTATGCAGCCATTCGGTTTCTTCCTCAATTTTTTTATTAAGGTATTTTTGCGCAATAATCTCTTGGTCTAAAATTTGCTCCTGCCACTCGTCAAACGCCGAAAACCCTTTATTATTTGTGTATAGCACGCCGCGGTCAAGCCAAAAGGTTTTGTGCGAAACATGCTCTAAAAACATACGGTCGTGACTGATTACAACAACCGCGCCGGTAAATTTGTTGATAATTTCTTCAAGCTTTTCAATGGTTGATATATCCAAATGGTTGGTCGGCTCATCAAGCAGCAAAACATCGGGCTCGCCAATAAGCGCTTTGGCCAGCGCCGCTTTTTTAATCTCGCCGCCGGAAGACTGCTGCGGAGATTGATTTTCTAAAATACCAAGATGTTTAATTAAAATATCGGCCTTATATTCTTGCCCTTCACCGTTATTTTCAAGCCCTGAAAGTACCACCTCACGCAGAGTGTTAAAAGCTGAAAAATCAGGCTCCTGCGGCATATATGAAATTTTGGTGCCGGGCTGAATAAAAATCTCAGCCTTATCGGGCTCAATCACACCGGAAATAACTTTGAGCAAAGTTGATTTTCCCGAGCCGTTGCGTCCGACCAAGCAAACTTTATCGCCGCGGCTGATACTCAATTCAGCTCCGGTAAAAAGCGGTTTTAATCCAAAACTTAACCATGCGTCTTTAATCTGTCTCTTATACACATCTGACGCTGCCGACGAA
>CALETM010000191.1 GCA_937920765.1 uncultured Alphaproteobacteria bacterium
CAATAAATGTATTTTTTAGCGAAAAAATTTAAAGGAGTATCATTTTCCAAAAATAAAAATTAATGCTTTAAAAATTGCTTGCTTTGTGAGTTTTCATATACTATAACCGCTTAAAAAGTAAAGGAATTTTAAGGGTGCTGCCATGAAAGTAGATATTTTTGATTTTGAACTGGATAAAAATTTAATTGCCAAAGAACCGGTTAATCCGCGCGATTCTTCCCGCTTGCTCGATTTGTCAAAAGAAGATGAAATCAGCGACAGGCACTTTTATGACTTGCCAGATATTTTGCAAAAAGGCGATGTTTTGGTTTTTAATGATACCAAAGTTATTCCGGCGCGTTTGTATGGCAAGCGCGGCGATGCCTTAGTTGAAGTTACTCTTTATCACCCTGAAGACGGCAAAGCATGGTGGTCGTTTGTTAAAAATGCCAAACGTTTAAAAGTCGGTGATGAAGTTAAATTTTACACAGATGAAATTACTGCTGAAGATTCTGATTTTTCTGCCATTGTGCTTGAAAAAAACGGCGAAGACGGCGTTTTGCTGCAATTTACTTGTGAAGTTGACGCGCTTGGCCATATGCTTGAAAAATACGGTTCAATGCCGCTTCCTCCTTATATTAAGCGCGATAAACCGGGGCATGGGCTTTGGAACAAATATAACGACAAAGAAAATTACCAAACGGTTTATGCCAAATATGACGGCGCTGTTGCCGCTCCTACTGCCGGCTTGCATTTTACGCAAAACGTGCTTGACGCGCTTGATAAAAAAGGTATTACCAAAGTGTTTTTAACTTTACATGTCGGCGCCGGAACATTTTTACCGGTTAAAACTGAAGATACCAAAGATCATAAAATGCATGCCGAATACGGTATAATTTCAGAACAAACCGCCGATATAATCAATAAGGCCAAGCAAGAAGGACGCCGCATTATTGCTGTTGGCACCACATCAGTCCGCCTGCTTGAAAGCGCCGCCGATGAAAACGGCGTGCTGCACCCGTTTGCCGGTGAAACCGATATTTTTATCACCCCAGGATACAAGTTTAAAATTATCGATATGATTATCACCAACTTCCATTTGCCGAAGTCTACTTTGTTTATGCTTATTTGCGCCATTGCCGGAACTGAACGCATGAAAGCGGCTTATCAGCACGCCATAAAGGAACGGTATCGTTTTTATTCATACGGCGACAGCTCTGTTTTGAAATGCGTAAATAAAATTTAAACCAAAATTGTGTTATAGCAGAGCATCAATATCAATAAAGGAGCCTTTTATGCCTGCCGAGGGGTTAAATAAGCTGTTAAGCAATACCAAAACATCATATCTTCCGATATGCGTGTTTGCGGCGGTTGTTTTTTATTATTGCTCTTCAGTTAATTTTGCGCCGGAACAAAACTATGCGTGGTATACCTTTTTTTATATTTGTTCGGCGGCCAATATTTTATTTTTGCTTTTTACGCAAACTTCTAAAACTTTGTTTTGGAATATCTGGCTGCTGATTGCCGGTATTACGCTGAATAATTTAAAATTAAATCACGGCATAGGCTTTACAACTTACTCATCGTGGATTCTGTTGCTAGTTTTACTTCCGTGTAATCTGTTATATTTTTTAATCCGCAAAGATTATCCCTTAAATGATAACAACAATTTTTACTGTTTGTGCGCTGTTTTATTTCAAGCTGCATTAATTGAAAAAGCTGTGGCTTTTATGCCGGTAATGCCGGTTTACCAAATTTCGCTGATTAAAATTGAATGGCTTGCAGTAATTTTGGCGGCGCTCATCTGGCAAAGCTGCAACAACACCATTAAAAACGCCGGTATGCTTTTTGCCTTAATTAGCGTCGGGTTAGCTATGTTTTATGCCGATTCGCCGGCGGCAGTGGCAATCTTTTTGGCTGCGGCGTCCTTAATCTTGCTTTTAGTATCGGTTCATTCTTTTTTATACGGTTTATTGCGCGATGCTTTAACCGGCGTTTACAGTCGTTACACCTATTACCGCCATGCCAAATCGTCGTTTCCGCTAAAATACAGTTTGGGAGTTATTTATATTGATAACTATGATAAAATACTTATAGCCTACGGCGAGCGTAAAACAGATATGCTCACTAAAATGATTGTAAATAAAATTAAAGAGGCGGATACCGGCGCTGATATTTCTGTCTCTTATACACATCTCCGAGCCCAAGAGACGCTACGCTATCTCG
>CALETM010000192.1 GCA_937920765.1 uncultured Alphaproteobacteria bacterium
AATTATATTAATTGATAACGAACGATAAACTAACAATGAAAAATATTGATTTAACTACGCGTAATCAAATTGAACAAGCAAGAAAAAGATTATTAGATTTAACAATGCGTAATTCGTTGTTGAATTTTAAACATTCAGAACGAGCAACAAATCAAATACGTATAATTGACGCTTCAATTTGTGAATTATATAATAATCTGATCTTAGGAAAAAGTATACAACTGCTTCCATTACCTGAACTTCCTTCTGTGCCGCGCGATGAAACAACGCCAAAATTTCAACAAGCTTTTGAATTGGCGCTTGTTAGTGATGCCAAATACTTGGCAGAAAAAGATGCGCTTGATAAACAAAACGATGTTGATGAAGCGGCAGAAGAAAAAATTATCAGAGAGTTAAAAGACCGGGTAAGAGAGCAATTGGGGTTAAAACCGATTAATACTTTGGAAATAAGCAAAAAAGAATGGGCTATTGAGCAAGGAATTAATCCAAGTTATGAAAATATAGTTACATGCGATGATAATACGGCGGCTCAAAAAAGTAATAAGGCGGTTGCTCAAACATTGCTGTTTCCCAGAGAATTTAAAAGTAAAATACACGGCTTAAAAAGAATTATACGAAGCGATAGGGAAGAAAAAGGTACTAATACATTTTATATCGCGTTTGGATTTTTAGAATGGTATGACCAAAATAATTCAGAACTCAAGCATTTGGCGCCGTTATTGTTATTAAAACTAGAAGATATCAGCCAGGATAAAGTAAAGAACAAAATTACATTTTTATCGTCTGGAGAACCTGTTACAATCAATTTATCACTGCGGGAAAAATTAAAAGAATTTCATATAAATCTTCCTGAATTTGAAGAAAACGATACTGTTGACGCATATATGCTTAAAATAGAGCAAATGATTGCCTCTTATCCGAAATGGAAAGTTAGAAGTTATGTGACAATCGGCAGGTTTATTTTTTCAAGGCTTGCTATGTATGAGGACTTAAAAATTGAAAATTGGTCAAATATATTAGCTGATAAATCGCGTTTGCTTTCGGCATTATTTGATAGTAAAATTGGTTGCGGGTGTTTGGATAGTATATATGATATTGATAAAGATGAAAAAGTGCGTAAGCTTGCACCTCTTTTGGTGACAAGTGCTGATTCATCACAGCACTCAGCCATAGTTGATGTTATGGCAAATGATGATTTGGTTATTAAAGGACCTCCGGGTACAGGTAAATCTCAAACTATTACCAATTTAATTGCCAATGCTTTATATGCGCATAAAAAGGTTCTTTTTATGGCGGAGAAAAAAGCGGCATTAGATGTGGTGTTTTCCAGATTAAAGCATATAGGTTTGGAAAACTATTGTTTTGAATTGCACTCAGATAAAACTAATGTTACGCACATGCGTGCCGGTTTAGACAAAGCTATCGCCGCTCGAGTAATGGCAAAAAATAATATTAATTATTACGTATCTGCCGCAAAAATAGAAAAACTGATTGCTGAAAAGAAGAAAATTCGTGATTATTATGATTTTTTGCAAACTAAAATAGGAATGTTAGATAAAACCTTATTTGAGATAGTTTGGCAAAGTAAAAATTTGGAAAAATATACTAGAAATTTTTCGCCGACTTTTAAAAATCTTCAAATAGCAAATGCGGTAATGCTTAAATCTTCTGATATAGCAAAAGATTGTGAAGAGTTAGACCGGTTGGAAAATTTATATAATGCATACCAAGAAAGCATTCAAAATTTAGACGATGACTGGAAAAATATTCCTGGTTGTTCAATAAAAACTCAAGATGTTGATGATTTGCTAAATCAGCTGAGTGTTATTAAAGAGAATATTAAAACAATAGAAACTGATGAATGCCATGCGATTTCCGATAGCGTTTTTAATATTCCGAACACTATGAGTGATCTATATAAATTATTGCAAATTTTAAAAGTTTATGCGCATTATCTTGATAAAAAACATATAAGCTATAATTGGCTGCCGCCTTTAGGCAATGCCGAGCGTTGTAAATTAATCCAAGATTATAATGATAAATTACAACAATACAAAAATTTACGTAATGAATTAT
>CALETM010000193.1 GCA_937920765.1 uncultured Alphaproteobacteria bacterium
TTTATTAAATCAGCTCTTGCAAAATAAAGATATTGTCCTTATAAAAGGAGCAAGGTATTCTTCAAAGCTTTATCAGGTGGCTGATGAGTTAAAAGAAAAGGGGCTTAAAGCATGAAATGTCCGTTTTGCGGGTGTGATGACACGGTTGTAAAAGATTCGCGCAATACTGATGACGACACTTCTATTCGGCGCCGCCGCGAGTGTCCGGAGTGCGGTTCGCGTTTTACCACCTTTGAACGCGTGCAGCTAAGGGAGCTGATTGTTATTAAAAAAAACGGCGAGAGAACGTTTTTTGACCGCGAAAAGCTTTATCGCTCCATTGAACTTGCCGTTCGCAAACGCCCGATTTCACCGGAACGGGTTGATAAGGTGGTAAACTCTATTCAGCGCCGCTTTGAAAGCTCCGGCGAAAACGAAATTACCACTGAGGCTATCGGCGAGGCGGTTATGGAAGCTTTATCTCGGCTTGATAACATTGCCTATATCCGCTTTGCGTCGGTTTATAAAGATTTTAAAGAAATCAAAGACTTTGAAGAATTTGTTGATACGATTGATAAATTGGCAAAGCCGGTTTTAGAAAATAATATTGAAGGAAAAAATGATGACTAAATTTGTATCAGGAAAAATCCGCCGCAAATCAGGCGCTCGCTTAGCCGCTGTGCAGGCAACTTATATGATTGCTTATGGTCAGTTGCCGGTTGATGAAGTTATTAAAGACTTTACGGAAGGCAAAGTGGGTCGCTATGTTATTGAAGAAGATTCGGTTACTGAAACCGAAGAAATGATTGAAATTTCGCCGATTGATACCGAATACTTTGAAAGTTTGGTACGCGGCGTTCATGCCAAAAAGCAAGATTTGGAACGTTCGCTGGCGCATTACTTAAAAGAAAAATGGTCATTAGAGCGCATGGACGGCACAATGCAGGCTTTGCTGTTGTGCGCTGTTTATGAATTAACCAATACGATGGACGTTGACACTAAAGTTTTAATTCAAGAATATGTTGATTTAGCTTATGCGTTTTATAACAAAAACGAACCCAAAATGGTAAACGCTTTGCTTGACCAAATTGCCCATGCCGTAAGAGCTTAATCAGGAGAATAAAATGGCGGTTTTACAGCTTTATGAATACCCGCACCCGATATTGCATCAAAAGTGCGAACGGGTTTTGAAAGTCGACGACGAGTTGCGCCGGCTTTTAGACGATATGCTTGAAACCATGTACGCGGATAAAGGCGTTGGGTTGGCGGCTCCGCAGGTCGGGGTTTCCAAGCGCGTGATTGTGGTTGATACCAAGCAGCGCGGTGAAGACGATAACTGGAAAGCCGGTAAGCCCATGTACCTAATAAATCCTGAAATTATTTATAAGTCAGAAGAAAAAATCATTTTCTGCGAGGGCTGTCTTTCGCTTCCGGGGCAAAGCGCCGATGTTGAACGCCATGAACGAATCAAGGTGCGTTACACCGATTATAACGGTAAAGAATCTGAAATTGAGGCGGTTGATTATGAAGCGGTTGTCCTCCAGCATGAAATTGACCATCTGGACGGCATTTTATACATTGACCACCTAAGCCGTTTAAAGCGCAATATGCTTTTGAAAAAACTTGAAAAATATCGTACTTCAAAGGCTGAAGAAGCGTAAAAATATAAAGTTATCCCCTTTTAAAAAATCAACTCTTTACTATTTATGAGTATGCGCTTATCTTAAATAACTGACAAAGAATAAATAACCTGATAAGGATATTATTAAATGACTAAAAATGCACAGAATGATTTTTTAAATGACATAAAAGAAAACAAAATTGCTGTTACCGTGTTTTTAATCAACGGTGTAAAGTTGCAGGGCGTTATTACGTGGTTTGATGACAGTTCTTTGCTTTTGCGCCGCGATGGTCATACTCAGCTTGTTTATAAACACGCAGTTTCCACCATTATGCCGGTACAAGCCGTTGATGTTGTAGAAGAATAAAACTTGCCTGAATTTAATCAAAACGTTAAAACCAACGTATGTGTGGTTTGTCCGTTTGTTTTAAGCCGGAAAAAGCTCATGTCTGCCGAAAGTCGTTTGGCTGAAGCAATCGGGCTTTCTCTGGCTATTAATTTAAATGTTGTATTTACCGAATCGCCCAAAATCCGCGAAATAAAGCCCGCAACTTTTTTTAGCCGAACTTTTATTGAAAACATTAAGCAAAAAGCTGAAATTAATGATATTTGGCTGATGATTATTGATGCTGCGCTCACTCCGATTCAGCAACGCAACCTTGAAAAGGAGCTTAATATTAAAGTAATTGACCGCACTGCGCTGATACTTGAAATTTTCGGCGAACGTGCGCAGACCAATGAAGGCAAATTACAGGTTGCTCTTGCGCATTTAACCTATCAGCGCTCGCGTTTGGTCAGAAGTTGGACCCACATTGAGCGCCAACGCGGCGGCGCCGGTTTTTTGGGCGGTCCCGGTGAAAAACAAATAGAACTTGACCGGCGTATTATTGACGATAAAATCATCAAAATTAAAAAAGAGCTTGAAAAGGTTAAAAACACGCGCGAATTGCAGCGCGGCAACCGCCGTAAAGTGCCGTACCCGATTGTGGCGCTGGTCGGTTATACCAACGCCGGCAAGTCATCGCTGTTTAACCGGCTTTCGGGCAGTAATGTGCTCTCTGAAAATATGCTGTTTGCAACGCTTGATCCAACTTTACGCAAAGTGGCGTTGCCATCTGGACGGGAAGTGATTTTTTCTGATACGGTCGGTTTTATTTCTGATCTTCCGCATGAACTGGTAATGGCGTTTCGCTCCACGCTGGAAGAAGTATTGGAAGCGGATATTGTGGTGCATGTGCGCGATATAGCTAACGCCGACACCGACCTGCAGCGCGCCGACGTGCTTGAAGTTTTGCACAATTTAGGCTTAAAACAAATAGAAAACTCGGAAAATTACATTGAAGTGTTAAATAAAACCGATTTGCTGACCGAAGATGAAAAAGCGGTTTTAACCCATAAACTCAGCAATCAACCTAAAGCGCTTTTGGCGGTTTCGACCTTAACAGGGCAGGGTTGCGAGGCATTATTAAAACTTATTGACGCTAAACTAGCCGCGCATAACAAAATTTACAAAATAGAAGTTGCCGCAGATAACGGAAAACTGCAATCGTGGCTTTACGCCAATACTGAAGTATTAAGCACCGCTCAAATTGAAGAACAAATAGTCTTTTCAGTCAAAATCGGCGCGGCAGAGGCGGCAAAATTAGCAAAAAATTTTGGAATTAAGCTTTTAGCATAATCATCTTGTGCAAAACTCATCTTATAAACTCAAGAGCTGGTTGCAAGTTGAGTTTAAATGCTTTACACTGAACGCATATTTGTAAACTGGGTTGCACAATGTTGATTTTAAAAAAAATATTCATAATTTTATTGACGGTAACAATAACTTTTGCGGCAGAGGCAAAAACTGCCGCAGATGAGCCGACTAAAGACTGGCTTGCCTTTTTGAGCGAGCTTAAAGCTGATATGATAAAACGCGGCATCAGCCCTAAAACCATAGAAAAAGCTTATGGCAACAACACCTATTATCACAAAGCGCCGGAAGTGGTTTGCAAAGATAAAAAACAGGCGGAGTTTGTTTTAACATCAAAAGATTATATTAATCGGTTGGTAAATCCGCACCGAATTGAAAAGGCCCGCAGTTATTATCGCAAGTTACAAAAAGATTATCCGAACCTCGAGCAAGAATATGGCGTTCCGCTCAATTATTTAACGGCCTTTTGGGCTGTTGAAACCAATTTTGGCGAAAATAAGGGCAAATATCACTTAATTGACGGCTTAACTAACTTGAGCTACAAAAATCGCCGTTCGGCTTTTTTCAAAAATGAGCTCTATAATGTCCTAAAAATTATGGAAAAGTATGACCTGCAAAACGACAAAATGCTTGGCTCGTGGGCAGGCGCTATGGGGCATTTTCAGTTTATGCCTTCAACTTTTAACGCTTACGCAATTGACTATGATGGCGACGGCATTGTTGATATTTGGGATTCGTTTGACGATGCTGTCGGTTCAGCCGCCAATTATTTAAGCCATTTGGGCTGGAAAGCCGATGAACCATGGGGTGACAAAGTACGCCTGCCGTGGAATTTTAATTATAAAGAAGCCGGCTATAAAAACATAAAAACGGTTAAAGAATGGTCCGCTTTGGGCGTAAAAACCGCGGAAGGTAAACAACTGCCATGGAATCAAGACTTAAAAGGCGCCTTGATTATTCCGGACGGGCGCAAAGGCACGGCGTATTTGGTATTTAGTAATTTTAAGCGGATTATGATATGGAACCGCTCGGAAAATTATGCCTTAACCATCGGTATTTTGGCCGATTATGTTAATAATGAACTTCCGCACAGCGCCATTAACAATGCTCAGCAATATAAGCTTACCGACAAAGACGTTAAAGAAGTGCAGGCTTTTGCCAACAAACTGCTGCGTACCAAGCTGAAAGAAGACGGCATATTAGGACCCTGTCTCT
>CALETM010000194.1 GCA_937920765.1 uncultured Alphaproteobacteria bacterium
ATATTACACTTTGCGTGACGTACAGCTTCCAAACCCTGTTAAAAACATCAAGTTGGAAGAAGTAAACGAAGATGGCACAATTGAATTAATTAAAGAAGAAAGATACTCAGTTTTTGGTAACAGACCTTTTGAAAAAGAAGAACGCGGAACTGCTTATGCCGGTGTTTGGGGTTATCAAAACAGATTCTTTAGAGAAGGTGCAAATATTTATCGCGGAAATAACAAAAAAGTTACAGCAGGTATCGGTTACCAATACGGTATTAAAGACAATGTAACTTTTGAATCAAAATTAACAGGCGATAAATTATACGAAAAAAATGGTTCAAGCATAATTTATAGAATACCGACTAACGACACTTTACTTGTAAGCGGTACTCAAAAGAGCGTAAACTATTTAGAAGGCGCTACTTCACTTAACAGCATTGAATGGGTAAATCCTAATAACAAAAACATTAAGGGTAGATTTACGGCAGGCGCGAGCATTGCGCACGACATTAGAGAAGAATACACCCATGCCGGCTACATTGTAAAAGGTACGGGCGAATACGAAAAAGATTTATCAAAATATTCAGGTAAAATTCTTAAACCAAAAAGATTCAATTCTAAAGTTGAATTATTCCAAACTTCACCTGATTTTTATATCGCAAGCAGTGATTCAACTTCTAAAAACGATAGAACAGGTGGTAAGGTTTCAGGTGGTATCAGCTTCAATTCTACAAGCGTGAGCGGTAGTTATAGCAGATATTATTCAAACATGAACCACAGATACCAAGGTGGAACAATCAAGTTTGATGAAGGTTCTGTTAATGCATCTACAAAAATCCCTAAGGTTGCCAATTTAAGATTTAACAGCTTTTATAGACGTGGTACTAACGATTTAGGCAGAAACAAAAACTATTTTTATGATGCAAACGCTTCTCGTGATATAAGTCACTGGGCAAGAGTTCAAGTCGGCAGACGCGAAAGCTTGTATGATACAAAATATGATTACGAAACATCCATGAACAGAAATTATCACTCAAAATATGCTGATAATTATGCACAATTAGATGTTCCAATCCCCGGAAACCATGGTAGATTTACGCTTGGTCACAGTATCGTAAGATACAATACCGCAACTTACAAAAACGGCTATAATATGTTCCGCTTCGGCTATACTTTCCCAACTTGGAAACGTTTAACTCTTGGTGTTGGTTACGGTTTCAGATACAGCGGTCAAGGCGGTAATGATTTTAACGTAAACCTTGGCTACCGTGCAAAATCAGGTCAAACAATGGCTGTCGGTTATCAATACTCTCAAAACGGCGGTTACTTTATTGACAATATGTTCACTCCGACTACAAACAGACACTCAATCAATTTTGTTTTCAATGACGCGTTCCAATTGTTTAATCACGGTTTGAAATCTGTTGGTCAGGAAGATTTGGATAAAGGTATTTT
>CALETM010000195.1 GCA_937920765.1 uncultured Alphaproteobacteria bacterium
TTACGCCCGACTTCCGCGCAAGAAGCCGAAAAGGTTGCCGCCATTATGGCGCAAAACGGCATCAAACATTACACTTTGGTATGGGAGCATAGCTCTGACCTTAAAACCGGAATTGAAGAAGCTGCGCGAATCGCCCGCTATAACCTTATAGAAAACTGGTGCGAACAAAACAATGTTAAAGTTTTGATGACAGCGCACCACCTTAACGATCAAGTTGAAAACTTTTTTATCCGTCTGCAACGCGGCAGCGGGCTTGACGGCTTATGCGGCATGAAAGAATCGGTTGCTAAAAATAACTTACAAATTATGCGGCCGCTGCTTTATACCAACCCGCAAGTTATGAAAGATTATTTAATCGCTCGCAATATTGCGTGGATTGAAGATGAAAGTAACATGTGTGATGACTTTCTACGCGTTAAAATCCGCAAATTTTTGCCTCAGTTTTATGCCGCAACGGAAATTACCCCGCAACGAATCGGCGAAACCATGCAAAGACTGTTATCTTCCCGCAATTATCTTGAACATAAAACCGAACAAATTATTAAAAGCTCATTTAAAAATTGGTTTGATTACGGTTACAGTTGTTCACTTGCCGTATTTTTAAGCTTTGATACCGAAATGGCGTTTAGGGTTTTGTCTTGCTTGTTGCGGCAAGTCGGCAACAATGAATATACGCCTCGCGCCGACAGTGTTCTGCGCTTAATTAACGATATTAAAACAGCAACTATTAAAACGACCACCCTCGCTCATTGCTGCATCAGCATCAGTAATAAAACTTTGTGGATTTTGCCGGAAAGTTATGACATCGGCAACTATACTTCCAAAGCATGGGAAAATTATGTAAAACTTAATCCGGTATTTAAAAAACAAAAACTACCGCTGCGCCTGCGCGCATTTATCTTGAATCAGGCAAAATAATCACCTTGTCGGCATTCTGCCGCACCCCGCCATAAAGAGAGATTTTATTAAGCAAAGCTCATAAAAAAACCGCTCATTTGAGCGGTTTTTATCTTATTCCTTAAAAAAGGTATTAGACTTCGGAAAACCGAACGGCACTAACTTGCCGACTTGCGCGCGGTGCCCAAGCCATGTAAGCAAGTCTTTTTCAACCGCCACTCCGCCGGAACGGTTATACTGAAAGCCGTCTTCTTCCTTAAAGGTTTGGATATCCGTCATCCGGCAGTCTTTATCCTTATATTTTTGCAACGCAACGCCGCGGCCGCGCGCCATAGTCGGAATTTCTTCAAGCTTAAAGATTAACAGCTTGCGATTTTCGCCGACTACTGCCACCATATCGCCGGTAATTTGCTTGCAAAATGCGGTAACCTCGCCGTCCGCCAAATTCATAATTTTACGGCCATTGCGGGTTTGCGCTAAAATATGGTTTTCATCAACCACAAAACCATGACCGGTGTTTGAAGCAATAATGTAACTTGCCTTCGGTTCAAACACAAACATAGCGCAAATATTGTCATTGTTACTCAAATCTATCATCAATCTGACCGGTTGCCCAAAGCCTCTGCCGCTCGGAATATCCGACGCCTGCAAGGTAAAGAACTTGCCGGCGGTATCAAGCAAAATGATTTTATCGGTAGTTTGCGCATGAATGGCAAAGCGCAACGAGTCATCGTCTTTGAACTTAAATTCTTCATGCAAATCGGCATAACCTTTCAGGCTGCGAATCCAGCCTTTTTCCGACAAAATAACCGTAATCGGCTCTTTTTCAACCATCACTTCAATCGGCATTTCAATATCGGCAGGAACCTCCGCAAACTCGGTGCGGCGACGTCCCAACGCTGTTTTTTTACCGAATTTTTCTTTAATTTGCTTAATTTCTTCCGCCAAAGCCTGCCAGCGTTTAGATTCATCGGCGAGCAAATCTTGTAAAGTTTCTTTTTCAGCGGTCAGTTCGTCAAACTCAGCCTTAATTTCATGTTCTTCAAGCTTGCGCAAACTTCTGAGTTTCATATTCAAAATTGCTTCCGCCTGATTATCGGTGAGGTTAAATTCCTTCATCATCACGGCTTTGGAATCGTCTTCTTCACGAATAATGCGGATAATTTCATCAAGGTTCAAATAAGCAATCAAGTAGCCCGATAAAATTTCAAGCCGCGCCAAAATTTTTTCTAAGCGGTGCTGAGTGCGGCGCTGTAAAACAACGTGGCGGTGATTCAAAAAGGCGCGTAAAACTTCGCTGATGCTCATAACACGCGGCGTACCGTCACTGTCAAGCACGTTCATATTCATATTAAACTTAGACTCAAGTTCGGTTTGCTTAAACAGATGCTCCATCAAGAGCGCGGCGTCAACCGTGCGATTTTTAGGCTCTAGCACAATGCGCACGTCTTGCGCCGATTCATCGCGAACATCGGCAAGCAGCGGAACTTTCTTTTCGGTTAAAAGCTGAGCGATTTTTTCAATCAATTTCGACTTAATAACCTGATACGGAATTTCCGTTACCACAATTTGATACTGTCCGTGCGAAAGCTCTTCTTTTTGCCATTTGGCTCTGATACGAAAGGCTCCCTTGCCCTGTTTATAGGTTTCAACAATGCTCGCAAACGGGTCAACAATCACGCCGCCGGTCGGAAAATCAGGTCCTTTAATGCGTCTGACTAATGATTCATCATCGCAATCAGGCTTTTCAATCATATACAAAAGCGCGTCGCAAACCTCGCTCAAATTATGCGGCGGAATATTGGTTGCCATACCGACGGCAATACCGGAAGAACCGTTGCACAAAAGGTTAGGGACCATAGAAGGCATAACCACCGGTTCGTTTTCTTCGCCGTCATAAGTATCGGCAAAGTCAACCGCGTCTTCATTTAAGCCTTCCATTAACGCCATGGCAAATTCGGTTAAACGGGCTTCAGTATAACGCATAGCGGCGGCGCCGTCGCCGTCAATATTACCAAAGTTGCCCTGCCCGTCAACCAGTGGATAACGCACTGAAAAATCTTGCGCCAAACGCACCATTGCTCCATAAACGGCGGTATCGCCGTGCGGGTGATATTTACCGATAACGTCGCCGACCACTCTGGCGCATTTTTTATAGCCGGTTTTGGGGTCAAGATGCAACTGCCGCATGGCATAAAGCAGGCGGCGGTGCACCGGCTTTAAGCCGTCGCGCACATCAGGCAGCGAGCGGGCAACAATGGTAGACATGGCATAAGACAAGTATCGTTTGCTGAGTTCTTCTTTAAGCTGCACGTCTTTAATTTTTTCTTCTGATTCCGCCATTTTATTCTTAGTCTTTCAAAAAATTCAAAATATGGAGCAAATTAGCACGATTGTTCGGAAATTTCAAGCCGTGGAGCTGAAAAAAGTTTTTATTGAGGAAAAACGCCGTCATCGCAAGCAAATCAAGCACTTCGGCACGGCTCGGATTATAGTTTTTTTCCACAATATAGCGCGGAAATTTATATAATTTGTCCTTATACGGAAGCCCCGCTTCCAAACACACCGCTTTACCGCTTTTTGGCGATACAAAAGCTAGATTTTGCGTTGTTCCGGTAGCGGCGCATTCGCTTAAATCAAGCCCGATACCTAAAAACTCAAGCAAATGATATTCAAGAAACGAATATTTAACCAGCCAATCGGCACTCTCAAGCGAGTTCATAAAATCTTTAATATAAAAGCTTAAAAACTCAAGTTCTTCCTTTTCAGGCAGACACACATTCATCAGCTCGCAAAAACATGAGAGCACCGCAAGCTTATTTTCATTTTGCATAAAGCGTACCGCGTGCGGCGCCAGCAGTTCAACGCCTCTGAATTGCGTCAAATTTTCTTCAAGTCTGGCATAGGCGTTAAAAGATATGGCATTGCCAAGCTGATATATTCCTAATTTTTTTTTGCTCAACGCGCCTGAAACATAACCGGCCACTTTACCGTGCAATGATGAAAGCACTGTCACAATCAGCGAATTTTCGCCGTGACGCAACAAGTTGATAATGTACCCTTCATCGCTGAATTGCATATTGCACCTTATATCGCAACGCCCCGCTGCAAAAACATTTTGTTCTTGTTGCGAGGCGCTGCTTAATTAACATTATCCGATTAATAATCATGAATTATGGTTTTGGTAATTTTATCATACGCCATAAGTTCAGAAATAACTCGTTCCATATCGCTCAAGTAAATTGTGTTCGGACCGTCGGAAAGAGCTTTATCCGGATTTTCATGCGTTTCCATAAACACGGCGGCAACCCCTACGGCAACCGCGGCGCGAGCCAAAACCGGAGCATATTCGCGCTGACCGCCGGTTGAAGCGCCATTGCCGCCCGGTTGCTGAACTGAGTGGGTAGCATCAAAAATAATCGGGCAGCCGGTTTCTTTTGCCATTTCCGGCAGACCGCGCATATCGGTAATTAAGGTATTATAACCAAAGCTGGTTCCGCGTTCGGTAATACAAACATTATCATTGCCGGAATCAACTGATTTTTTGACCAAATTTTTTACATCCCAAGGAGCCAAAAACTGACCTTTTTTAATGTTTACTACCTTGCCGGTTTTGGCAGCGGCAACCACCAAATCAGTCTGACGACATAAAAATGCCGGAATTTGCAACATATCGACATATTGCGCCACAATCGGGCATTGCTCGCGTTCATGAATGTCGGTTACAATCGGCAAATCAGGATACAATTTTTTAATTTCGGCAAAGGTACGCATACCTTCTTCAAGACCAACACCGCGCGCGCCGTTGATTGAGGTGCGGTTGGCTTTATCAAATGAGGCTTTAAAAATATAGTTAATGCCAAGTTTTTTAGTAATTTCAACCATTTTGCCGGCAATCATAACAGCATGTTCGCGGCTTTCAATCTGGCATGGTCCGGCAATAATCGAAAGCGGCAACTTGTTACCGATTTCAAACTTACCGATTTTAATATTTTTTTGTTCCATTGTTTACTCCATGAGTTGTTATTTTATTGGCGAATGATAGCAAATTTAAAACTATGTTTCAAAAGCTTTATGCAACAAATTCACAAGCAAAAACTCCGCCGATTTTAATTTAGCGGAGTTTTTCAATTCAATTAAGGCTGATTTTGGTCCAAATAAACAGCACATTACCGTCATTTTTAATTCCGGGAACATACGCCGCCTGAATATCAAGCCTTTTATACCCGATACCGGCCATCGGCAACGGCAGAGGCACCGGAATATAAGCATATTCATGCCGTTGGGTCAAACCCGCGGTAAAACCGGCGCCGAGTCGCAAGTCATCATTTGCGCCAAAATACCAATTTTTCAAAAAGGCATAGCCGAACATAGTTTCAACGTATCCGTTTGAATCCTTAAACGCCATCGCATATAAAGCATGCCAATCATTATCGGTATCAAAACGCGAAACGCCTAACCCCGCGCCCCACGGATTTTCATTATAGCGGTCAATATGTTCTTGATCATAAGTCAAGCGGTTATGCCATGCATACAGCGGAACATATAAATCATAAGTTCCGCTTTTCCAGGTTTCGGCAAGATTATATTTAGCTTTTTCAGTCCAATTCATACCTTCGGTTTCAGAAGCAAACGCCACCCCTGAAAAAACAATTAAAGCTACTGCTAAGCAAATAAACTTATACATTTCTTTTACCCGTAAAATCAACAATGCTAATACTTATATGTCGTCTTTTACAAAAAACAAGTATCATTTGCCACTCTTAACAACAAATATTACAAAGCGCGAATGTTTTTTATTTTATTGTTTGCCACCACGCAGTCAATTACCGCTTTAACAAACTTGTCAACCGCCTTGCCTTCGGAATAATCCGCCGGTGCCACCATGTGCGCCCTACCGTCGCGATTTAGGCGTGCCGCCCGCTCTTTGCTACCGGTTTTATAAACAGCCAATGTGTGCCCGCCCGCTTTGTTCAGCATAGCCATACACGGAATATCGGTACTGCCGTCGCCGATATAAATCATATTTTCAAACGGCATCGGACGGCAAGCCTTGTCAATATGACGATTAACCCCTTCAGTATCGGTAACATCTAAGCAACCTTTGTTAATACGGAATAAAAATTGTGTCTTGGACGTATAATTTAAAGCAATCGCCGGCCACACTGCCGCTCCGTTTTCATCATACAAAAACGATGAGGCGAAAATTTCCGTAAACTTGCCGGCAATCTGCGTTCCTTCAAGCATTTCTTTCAAGCCGGAAGAAATTATGTAATGTTCCATTTTAACACCGTGCTCTTTTGCATAACGGTTAATGCGGTCAAACCACTCTTCCACGCCCTTAAAAAGCTTAATACTTTTGCCGTACTGCATAAAATCTTCACGTGTAATCGGCAAATTGCGTTTGTGCGACTCGTCAATAGTCACTTTCATGTATGCTAAAATATCATCGGCTTTTTCTCGCTTTGCCAATCCGTTAGCCGTGTTCCAAAATTCTTCAGGCGTAATACCCAATTTTTTAACAAAACCATATTCTTGCATATTCCCCGGCGACAATGTGCCGTCAAAATCATAGCAAATTGCCATCGGAATAAGTTTTTTAGCCATTTTAACCTCAATATTTGTTAGCAATACAATTATTTAACTTAAACGCCCATCTGTTTGCAACAAAAATTTTACGCAAATCATAAAACGAATCGCTGAATTTTTTATCAGCGCATTAATACATATCAAAATCTCGGTTTTAAAACTAAAAAAGAGGAACTGTGTCCTCTTTTTTAATTGGCGGAGAGAGGGAGATTCGAACTCCCGGTGGGCTCGCGCCCACGACGGTTTGGACCTTTGGTCATCTCCGATTCCAAGACCACAAGCATTAAACCGCTCTCGGTTTTAAAACTAAAAAAAGAGGAACTGCGTCCTCTTTTTTTAATTGGCGGAGAGAGGGAGATTCGAACTCCCGGTGGGCTCGCGCCCACG
>CALETM010000196.1 GCA_937920765.1 uncultured Alphaproteobacteria bacterium
AAAGATGAGGAACGCCAAAAATGCGAAATATGGACGCGTGTTATGGGTTATCATCGGCCGATTAGCAGCTTTAATAAAGGCAAAAAATCGGAATTTTACGAAAGAAAATGCTTTACAGAAGATAAAGCAAAACAACAACTTTAATATTTTTTGAAAGGTTAAAACAATGTGCAAAACTGATGAAATGATTAAAAAAATTGCTGATACTTTTATTGAGAAAATTGAAGCATTCAACGGACAATGGGAAAAGCCTTTTTTTGGTGCAAGCCAAAAATTTGCCCGGAACATTATAACAAAAAAGCATTACCGCGGTTTAAATCTGGTTGCTTTGTGGTTGAGCCAAGAAAAAAATAATTTTTCTTCCAATATGTGGGGAACGTTCGACCAATGGAAAGAAAAAGGAAAATCTATCCGGAAAGACGAAAAAGGCACTTGCATTTTTTTCTTTAAGCCAACGAAATACACAGTTGAAACAACAAACGAAGTCGGAGAAATTGAAATTGAAGAAAAGGAATCTTGCGTAATTCGTTATTATATTGTTTTTAACGCTTGCCAAATGGCGGACTATGCACCGGAAGAAGCAGAAGAAACCGCACCGGATATTTTAGAGGAAATAACCGACTTTAAAACAAATTTTCTTGATAAAACAGGTATTAAATACAGCGAAGGACACGGACGCGCATTTTATAGACCTTCAACCGATGAAGTATGCTTGCCGAGTATCGAGCAATTTTTAATAAAATCCGAATACATACCGACAGCCTGCCACGAATTCACACACGCAACCGGAGCAAAACACCGCTTAAACCGTGATTTTAGCGGAAAATTCGGAGACGAAGCGTATGCATTTGAGGAACTTATCGCTGATATTGGCGCGGGCTTTGTATCTGCAGCGCTTGGAAAGCCTTATATTTTCCAAAATAACAACATCGCATATTTGCAGAGTTGGGTAAAAGTATTGAAAGACCAACCGAAAGCAATTTTGAAGGCTTGCAGCCACGCGCAAAAAGCAGCTGATTACTTGCTTGACTTGGCCGAAATTGGCGAAAATGCACTTGATAACGTTAATTTTTAAGGGAGTAAAGACAATGTATAAAATAAGAAAAATTTTAGAAAACAACGGCTTTGAAATCACAAAGGAAAGCGACGGTTACAATTTACAGCAATACACACCGGAAGGCGAAGACTGGAATATATATCTTGATAAAATGAAGGATATCACAGAATATGCCGAAAATTTTGACCCGGAAGAAGAATTTGAAATGTGGATTGAAGCGAAACGCGGTGGAGTTCAAGGAGTGCCCGGAGTGGTCGCACTTTGGCAAGACCAACTATGGAAACAAAATTTATTAAATAGCATCGCAGCGGCAGTATAAGGAGAAAAAACAATGAAAATATTACAAGAATACCGCAAACAATGGAAAGATTTAGAGCCAATCGAAAAATTTTTCGGTTGGCTACTAATACCGGCAGCAATTCAAACAATTTTTCTTTGGCTTGCGCTGCTTTATATAAGCTTATCATAAGGAAAGCCGGCAATTTGCCGGCTTAACCTTTATTTGAGTGCGGTTTTTCTTTTGCCAGCCCCAACCCAATGCCGACAGAAAAACCGCACAGAAAACAAATTTTGCCCGCTTACGCGGGCGCAATATTTTTCTTATCAACAGGCAAAATAAAAAAAATTTAAGGGCCAAAAGTCCCGTGAAACTAGGTAAAGGTGGTTTTTAAGGTCATGAGACCTTTTACCCGCACCCGTTTTTTTCTCTTGCAATCGCAAAATCTTTTTGGTATAAGGTAGGCATTGACAGATACTTTCCGGCGTTCGCCGTAACCGTTACACATAAGGTAACTTTAAGAGTTACGGCAAAAACAACGCAAAAACAATCCCTTATTTATAGACGTAACCGCGTAACCGTGCGGTATTTAATTTTTTTCGCGCGCGCGTATGCGCATAATACACGGTTACAGCGGTTACATGGTTACACTTCGCATTACATATATATAAATATATAGATATATCAATAAGTTATATCATTATATTTATATATTAGGAGCGTAACTCTACCCGTAACTATACCCGCAACCGTATCGTTGCCGGAGTTACACTGAAAAAAGTAATTAAATATTGGGGTAATATTCGCATGGACGATAAAGGCATCATAACTGCGTTAAATAGCAGTGAAGTTCAGAGACAGACGCCGGAATTTTTAGAAAAAAATTCCGCCGCTGCCGTTCCGGCTGCACCTGATTTATTTGCTCGAGATGATGTGCCGGCTGAAATGCAGAGCACTTCAAGCAAAGGGGAAGCGTTTCTTGATGAAGGTGCAGGTTTGGAAACGAAACGCAGTGCCGGACGTCCAAAAGGTAGTAAAAACAAGTCAACAAAAGAGTGGGTAGAGTTCTTTTTAAGCCACCATAAAAGCCCGCTTATGTTCCTTGGTTCAATAATCAGCGAAAAAACCTCTGATTTAGCCCGTCGGACATGCGCCGACAGGCTTGATGCGTTAAAGGTGCAAATTGCTGCCGCAAATGCACTTTTGCCATATATCCACCAAAAACAACCGCTTGCCGTTGAGGTTAAATCAGAAGAATTACCGACTATTAACATTTACACTTCACCGACAGTTTATAACAATATTACACACAATAATCAGCTCAATAAGCAGGTTATTGTTGACGGTATTGCCTCAACTAATGCGGAAGAATTATCATTAAAAAACAATAACTTAATAGAATACGCAAATGCGGAGTCTGAAAATAAAGTCTGAAAGGTTGATAAATGTATAGATATTTCAAGCACTTAAACCGAATACGCAACAGATTGATAGTCTGTTTGAAGTTGAAGCTGCAAGATTTTTTCGCAGGTCAGATTTTTTTTCAGGCCTCGCTGCTCGGCGGGGGGACCCCGCCGGCAGCAGTCGCCTCGTTTTTCTCCCGAAGCCCAGAGGCAAGGTATTCTTTTATGAAAAAAAATTGCGCGTTTTTAAATTGGAACGCGGGTATTGGGAACGGGTTTAAGAGGTAATCGCGGGTATCGGGTTTAAGGTGCAAAATGAATATATTAGAAAAAATATATCAACTTGAATTTGAAAATAAACATTTAAGGCAACAACTTGAAACGTTAGCGGTTATAGCCAAAAGTGTTATTGAAAAGGTTGACATATTGTTGCGTTCTGATGAAAGAAATGTCAGTATTGAGGCTACGCTTGCTAATGAATTAGTCGCGATACAATACGCAATGGATTTAGCTAAGAGGAAATATAATGAGTAAGCAGGAAGCAATAAATCAATTAGCCAGAGCGGTTTCTTTTGACCCTGCATCATCAATAGGGCCTGTTGCGGCAGCGTTTTTTGAGGATAGAAGCGAGGCATCTTGTATTATGGGACCAATCGGCTCGGCCAAAACTTCATGCGGCCTTTTAAAAATGTTTATGGTTGCAATACAGCAAAAATCAAACGCGCAAGGTGTTAGATATACAAAATTTGCAGTTATTCGTGACACATACAGAAATTTAAGCAATACAACAATACCTTCTTGGAAATCTTGGGTGCCGGAAGAAATAGGTGAATACACCGGCGGACGGAATGAACCGGGGCGACATCACTTAAAATTTAATCTTATGGACGGAACAATCGTTGATATGTTGGTTGAGTTTATTGCTATCGGCGATAATAATGTTGAAGATGTTATGCGCGGATGGGAAGGCACTGGTGCATATTTAAACGAAGCAGACAGACTGCAAGAAGATGTATTTTCTTTTGTGCGGGGACGTGTCGGGCGTTATCCAAACATACCGTCATGCGGAGTTAAGGCTTCATGGAGTGGCGTTTGGTGCGATATGAATGCTCCGGACGAAGAAAATTATATGGCAAAACTTTTTATTTTTGAAAAACCGGACAGCTTTGCCTTCTTTCGGCAGCCGGGCGGCAGAGAACCAAACGCAGAAAATATACAAAATCTTCCGGACGGATATTATGATAAACAAATTGCCGGACAAACAGACTATTATGTGCGGCGTATGATAGATAATAAACTCGGTTATTCAAGAGACGGACAACCGGTTTATCCTGAATTTAATGACACATTACATGTTGCTAATCATAATTTAGAGCCGTTGAGCAATTTACCGATAGATATAGGATTTGACTGCGGATTAACTCCGGCAGGAATAATAGGACAGCAAATAGGAACAGGGCAATGGAGAATTTTGGCCGAAATCATAGCCGACGGTATAGGCGCACAGAGATTTGGTGAATTAGTCAAAAGAGTGTTAAGACAAAACTTTAAGAATTGTAGAATACGTTTTGTTACATGCGACCCTGCCGGTATGAGTAAATCAGCCGGCGACGCTAATGAAAGAAGTTGGCGTGAAATTGTTGCAGCAGTAACAGGATTACCGATTCGCCCCGCTCCAAGTAACGCTATAATGCCGCGTCTTGATTGTGTGAAAATGGTATTAAACCGAATGATTGACGGACAACCGGGATTTTTACTTTCTCCTGCGTGTAAAGTGTTGCGAAAAGGTTTTAACAGTGGTTATAAATTCGTTAAAGTTGGCGCAAACAACAGTAAAATTCTAATATCAGACGAACCAGATAAAAACGAATATTCACACCCACACGATGCGCTGCAGTATTTGCTTATGGGTGCAGGAGAATACAAAGAAACAATGGGCCGAAAAAAGATAACAGCAGACAAAAAATATAAAGGCAAAACAGATTTTAGGATATTCTAATGCAAAAAGTTAAAATAAATGTTGAAAAATTTTGGGTTTTATTTATGCCACATGATCTTAACGAATGTGACAATAAAACTGAAAAATTTTTTAAGTGGGTATTAAATAAACTGCATAAAAACTATTCTCATGTGGCGGTATTTAAGCGCAGCAGAATACCCGGAAATATCATAGAGATAAATCCCTGCTCTACAAATTTATTTATTAGAGAGCAGAATATTACAGAATTTTTTGAACTTATGCGGCAGCCAAACATTACAACGCTTGTCGTTCAGGCTCAAAATGCACCTATCAAAATCAAAGGACTGATTACTTGCGTGAGCGTTACAAAGTCAATTCTTGGTATCACTAAGGCAGGCATTATCACACCATATCAACTTTTTAAACATTTGGAGAAAAATTCATGGGAAGTAAAAAAGCAAAATCTTCTACATCAACACCAGACTACACAGCCTTGAACGAACAAAAGCTGCGGGAATTGGAAGAAGCCGATAAATATCGGCGTGAACAGGCCGCGCGTAGAAATAACCACGGCATTAACTATAAATCAATCTTATCTTGGGGCGGACGTAAAAATGGGAAGTAAAAAAAGTAAATGGAATCCAGACCCGAATGTTAGCGCATACGGGACAACTATGAGGCAGTCTGAGGCAAACCGCATTGGAAATTATAACGAAGCCAATCGCCAAGAAGGACAAACGAAAGATACTAACCAAACAAATGCAAGACAGGCAGTTGTTAATAAAAACGGCACGGTTGATTACAAAAAAACAATCCGTTCCCGTTTCGCAAATACTTGGAAAAGCATTTTAGGTATTAAGTGAGGTAATTATGGCAAAAGAAATCGTGCTAAAAGATGAGGAACGCCAAAAATGCGAAATATGGACGCGTGTTATGGGTTATCATCGGCCGATTAGCAGCTTTAATAAAGGCAAAAAATCGGAATTTTACGAAAGAAAATGCTTTACAGAAGATAAAGCAATAACCAAACTTTACGGAAGTGAGGGATAATATGGAAAGTATTGAAAGAGCTTATGCTAAATATGAATTAGCAAAAAAGAATAAAGAAGAAAACGGCTTTATGTCAACGCTTGAAGATGCTTACCGTTACTGCTGTCCGAGACGTTATAACAAAGACGAAAAGGTTGCAGCAGAAATCTACGACAGCACGGCGATTTACGCCGTGCTGTCAAGGGTTGCGGCAAACCATGAAGCATTATTTCCTGCGTTTCGCGAGTGGATTGGCGAACAGATTGTCGGCCAATACACAAAGGCGGAAGAAATCGCGTTAGAGAGACAATTAAAAAAACGTAGGGATAACGCACATAAAGCGATTGAATTATCAAATTTTCACACGGAAATTGAAGATGCGTTAACAGACGCATTGTTTTCAGACGGAGCGATTTTGGTGTTTTCTGGAACAGCGGAAAATCCATTGCGTTTCTCAGTGCCGGATTGGGATAGTTTTTATTCATTAAACGATATGAACGGAGAACCGACAAATAACTTTATGATACGGAAACTAAACCTTAAAGAAATTCAATATTATTGGCCGAAGGCGAATTTATCAGACATAACAAAAGAAAATGACGATAAAAAAATGGAAGTTATAGACGGTTACACATACGACGAAACCGCTGATAAATACACATATAGCGTCTTTATTGGCAAAAAGAGAATTTTTGCCAGTGAAGAAAAATCAAGTCCATGGGTTATTTTTAACCAAAAGAGACGAGGTAAAAAACATACCGGTTGGGGACAAGTCCTTGACAGTATGCCTGATGTTAAAACAACAAATAAAGTTGAGGAATATCTGCTTAGACATGCTGCAATCAACGTTTCTGGTATGTGGCTTGCCGAAGATGATGGAGTGCTTAATCCGGAAAACATATCTTTTGCTCCGGGAACAGTTATTCCGATTGCTCCGGGGAGCAGAGGCTTAATTCCATTACAAACACAATTGAATATGAATTTAACACAGTTTGTTTTACAAGACTTGAAGGAAAATATTAAGAAAAATGTTCAGGGTTCGGCATTACCGGACTTTACTGCAGGCGTGCGGACGGCTTCCGAATATCAAATGCGTGATGCAGAAATGAAAAAAACGGAAGTGCCTAATATGATGCAACTTGCACAAGGCTCTAAACGTTTGATGCGCAGAATTTTTGATATTTTGGAAAGCAATAGAATGAAAACATCAGCCTTATATTGCACGAAAGTTGTTAACGATAAAAACAAAGTCGTGGCAACAAGTTTTACTTCTCCTCTTGCAAATTTGCAAAGAGAACTTGAAAGTAAAAGCAGTTTGCAAGTTATTGCAGCAATGGCAAATATTTTCGGCAAACCGGCTTATGACGTTATTGATAAAGATAATTTTATCAAGGACTTCTATTTATACAATCATTTCAATCCTGAAAGGATTTTAAACGACAATGACATCAAGGAAAACCGAGAAAAAGATAATCAGCAAGCTGTTGCAATGGCTCAAGCCGGAGTACGGCAACAAATGCCGACCCCTGGAAACATCAGTCTATAAACAGACTTTTGAAACAGAGGCAGGCGAAAAAGTATTAAAAGACTTGGCAGCCCGTGTTTTTGGACGAGTAATCACAGACGAAACAAGTGATACAACTTTGAGAATGTGGGCAGGCGAAGTTAAAATCTTAAAATATATTCCTGTCTCTTATACACATCTGACGCTGCCGA
>CALETM010000197.1 GCA_937920765.1 uncultured Alphaproteobacteria bacterium
ATAAGGAACAACTAAATGTTAATGAAAATCTACAACACTTTAATCCGCTTTTTGTATCCGATTGCCATCAGCCGCTACATTGAAAAGCGCAAAAAAAACGGTAAAGAAGATATTAAACGTTTTAACGAAAGAATCGGCAGACCGACCAAACCGCGTCCGGAAGGCAAACTTATTTGGATGCACGGCGCTTCGGTCGGCGAATCTATTTCGATGCTGCCGCTCATTAACCGCCTGCTTGAAATTTATCCTGACGCGCATGTGATGGTAACAACCGGCACCTTAACTTCAGCCGAAATTATGGCCAAACGTTTGCCGGAACGCGCTTTTCACCAATATTTACCGATTGAGAACCCCGTGTTTGCAACCCGCTTTGTAAAGCACTGGCGTCCTGATATTGCCTTGTGGTTTGAATCGGAATTTTGGCCGGCAATGCTTTCATGCATAAGACGCAAAAACATTCCGCTTATTTTGGTAAACGGTCGTATTTCCAACCGTTCATTTAAAAGATGGCAACAATTTGAATTTGTTATTAAAGAAATTTTAGACTGCTTCAATTTATGCCTCGGACAATCGGAAGAAGACACTTATCGTTTGCGCGTTTTGGGCGCTAAAAACACTTTGTGCTTAGGCAACCTTAAATATGCCGGTCTGCCGCTGCCGGTTGATCCTGACAAAAAGCAAGATATTGCCGACCAAATCGGCAATCGTCCCACATGGCTTGTCAGCTCCACTCACGATGATGAAGAATTTAAAATCGCCCGCTTCATTAAAGATATGAAGCAAAAAATTCCGCATTTGCTCACCTTTATGGCTCCGCGTCACCCGCATCGCGGCGTTGAAATCAAAGAACGATTGAGCAAAGAATTGGGCTTAAAAGTTGCCTTACGGTCAGCCGGTGAAAAAATAACCCCCGACACCGATGTTTATATTGCCGACACCATCGGCGAACTTGGAATTTGGTATGAGCTGTTTCCGGTTGTGTTTATCGGCGGTTCGCTTATTCCGCACGGCGGACAAAACTTTATGGAACCCTCGCGTTACCGCGATGCCGTAATTGTCGGTCCGCATATGCATAACTTTACCGACGCTATGAACCGCGCCAAAAAAGCCGATGCGGTTATTCAGGTAAATGATGTTCTGGAACTGGTCGATACGGTTGAAAACTTAATGACCAATCCGGAACTTTTGGAAGCCAAACGCAGCCTTGCCTACAACTGGGCAACCAGCGAAGCAAAAGTGCTTGACGGCATTGTTGAAAAAATCAGAGGTTATTTGGATTAACCCATATGAAAACACCGGAATTTTGGAACAGACAAAACTTTTTATCAAATCTTTTGCAGCCGCTCGGCACAATTTATGCCGCGGCTACGGCATGGCGCTTAAAAAGCCACACCCCGTATAAATCCGAATATCCGGTAATCTGTATCGGAAATTTAACGGCCGGCGGAACCGGAAAAACTCCGGTTTCGCTCAGCATTGCAAAAATGTTGCGCGGCATGGGAAAAAATCCGTATTTTATTACGCGCGGATACGGCGGCTCTTTGCATAATGTTGTGGTAAACCGGCAAATTCACACTCCGCAACAAGTCGGCGATGAGCCCTTATTACTTGCGGAAGTTGCCCCGACTGTGGTTAATCCCGACCGCGCCGCCGCCGCCAAATTGGCGGCGGAAAAAGGCGCCGATTGCTTAGTTATGGACGACGGTTTTCAAAATCCGACCTTACACAAAGACCTTTCTTTTTTGGTTTTTGACGGCAATTACGGCATCGGAAACGGACGCGTTATTCCGGCAGGTCCGTTGCGCGAACCATTTGATAAGGGCGTAAAACGCGCGCAAGCGGCAATTATTTTAGGCGAAGACAAAACCAACATTTCAGCGCAAATTAAATTACCCGTTTTTTACGGCAAAGTTATTGAAGAAAAACCGCAAACAAGCAACCGCCGCATATTAGCATTTGCCGGCATTGGGCACCCTGAAAAATTTTATGCCTCATTAAAAAAATGCGGATTTACAATTGTAAAAACTTTTAACTATCCGGACCATTATTTTTACACCCGTTCGGATTTAAGCTCTTTGATTGACTTTGCGCAAAAAAATAATTTGGACATTTACACCACCTCAAAAGATTTTGTTAAAATTCTACCTGAGCTGCGTTCGCATTTTAAGGTGCTTAATATAAAAATCAGCTGGCAAGACGAAGCGGCTTTGCAAAATTTTTTAGCTCAACTCTTTTAATTTTAACCCCCGAAATTATTTTTTCGGGGGTTAAGTTTACTTATTGTCTAAAATGTCTTTAACTGTAGCATACATAAACCTTAGCTTCATTTGCACAATAGCAGCCTGCACTTTTTTTTCACCGGTCAAAAGCTCACCGGCTTTATAAGTTTCAGCATAGCTGATGTTGCCGTTTTTGCGGTAGGTTGTATATTCGCCGACTAACGCGCCGTTTTTAATTTCATACTCGCTTTTAATGCGACCGTTTTCATAATATTCTTTTACTTTACCGGCAATTTTAGAGCCTGAAATTTCAGCATCAATTTTTACGGCTCCGTCCGGATAATAGCTCTGATAGCGGTTAAAGTCCCCATTTTCATCAGCAAAAATTTTATGCTGAAGTGCCCCGTTATCATCAAAAACTTCTCTGCCGATTAAAACATCGTCGGCGTATACTGATTTTAAGACCGCGGCTCCATTGCCATATGCAAGCGACACGCCGTCTTTAACGCCGTCTTTGTATGTTTCGTCCGATAACTGAGTACCGTCTTTATTATACATTTTGCAGCTGCCGTCTAATTTATTAACCTTGTAGGAGCAATCGCCGGCCAACGTTCCGTCTTCATAATAAGCAAAAGCCTCGCCATCTACTAAATTGTTTTTATATGGAACTTTAGCCTTTATAACGCCGTTTTCGTGATAATACGTCATAAGGCCTTCCCGCAACCCTTTTACATATGCGGTTTCTCTTTTTAACTTACCGTCAGGATAATAAGTTTTAACCATACCGGTAACCAGTTTGCCTTTTTTAGTTTGGCACACCATGGCTTTGTTACAATCTAAATCTTTAAAATCATACTCGCCGCCATTGTTATCACACGCCGCAAGTATAGCGGTGCAGCTCAACAAAGTTATTACATTAAAGCGTAGCTTCATTTTTTTCTCCTTTGCTTTAAATATACAGATAAATTTTAAATATTGCGTTAATTATATTTATGCACAACATCAATTTATGCCTATTGCAAAAGAGCAAGCGCCGAGTACAATCTTTTAAGACATACAACAGAAAGGACAATATATGAAAAACACCATTTTTTACAGCATATTTTTAAGCGCCGCTTTATTATGCGGTAACGCCCAAGCTCTTGATTTGCCTAAAGCCGATTTATCCTCGCCGATTTTAAAAACCATAGACGCTCGTAAATCGACTCGTAATTTCAGCTCCAAACCTGTTTCAGAACAAACCTTGAGCAATATTTTGTGGGCGGCTTTCGGCACCAACAGCCGCAACACCCGTACTATTCCGACAGCAATGAATCAGCAAAACTTAAAAGTGTTTGTTGTTTATAATAACGCCGTATGGCAATATGACGGCAAAGCCAACACTCTTAACAAAATTGAAGCGCTTGATGTTATGCCTTTTATCGCCAAGCAAGATTTTGTAAAAGATGCGCCGTTACAATTAATTTATGCCGGCGATAAAAAATTTGCCGATGCACACAGCGGCTCTGCCTATGAAAATGTTTCATTATATGCCGCCGAACAAGGTTTAGCCTCGGTAGTTAGAGGCTCGATTGACCGTGAAGCTTTACATAAAGCTCTTAACCTCGCCGATGATGAAATTGCCACTTTTAATCAGGTTATCGGCTATCCGGCGGAATAAATTTAAGTTTACAGCTTTACTTTTGCGGTTGCAAGCCGCAAATAAGTATGTTACTTTGCTGATATAAAAAAGCGGAGAATAAAAATGAACTCGGAAGAGCGTTTTATAAACATTGAAATGGCCATCGCCAATCTGCAAAAAACGGTTGACGAGTTAAATGAGGTGGTTATCAATCAAGGTCATTTAATTGATAAGTTGCACAAAGAAAACAAAGTGCTTGCAGGTATGATTGATGATGATACCGTTAAGCCTTTAAGCGAAGAAACACCTCCTCCGCATTATTAGATTGGAGAATTTGCATGGTATCAGCTATATGTATTCATAACGCAACGGTTTTAAACGGCTATTCCATGATGAAAAATTGCGCCGTTTTAATTAAACAAAATAAAATTATTGATGTGTTTAATGAAACTCGTTTTGCCCAAAAAACCTTTAAGGCTGACACCATGTTTATTGATGCCAAAGGCGCGTACGTCGCTCCCGGCTTGATAGATACCCACATTCACGGCATCGGCGGTTTCGGCACTGATGATTATAGCATAAACTCCATTTTACAAATGTCGGAAATTTTGCCGCAATACGGCGTGACCTCATTTATCCCAACCTTATACGCCGCCAAACGCGAAGAATTGCTCAAAGGTATTCGCGCCATTGTTGAAGCCATGGGGCAAGAAAAAGGCGCGCGTATTTTAGGCATTCATCTGGAAGGACCGTTTTTATCGCCGGAGCGCTTGGGCGTGCAAACTCCGGATTCATTAAGTCCGGTTGACCTTAATTTAATGGAAGAATTATGGAACGCCTCGGAAGGACATATTATTAATATGACCGTGGCTCCCGAACTTAAACATATGCGTGAATTGGCTCTTTACTGCCTTTCAAAAGGCATAATTTTACAAGCCGGACACACCAACGCCACTTATGCGCAAATGGTTGAAGGCATGCAGGTGCGCATTTTGCACGTAACGCATTTGTTCAACGCCATGAGCCGTATGCACCACCGCGACCCCGGAGTTGTCGGAGCAGTGTTTATTCACCCTGAACTGTCATGCGAGGTTATCGCCGACGGGATTCACATTAACCCCGATATTATCAAATTTTTGCTAACCTGCAAATCGCTTGATAAAATCGTGCTTGTCACCGATTCATTAAAACCAACCAAACAAAAGAAAAAACCTTTAATTGCCAACGGTGAAGAAGTATATTTAGACAAGTGTTTTTATCGTAAATCAGACAACGTTATTGCCGGCTCTGCTCTTACCATGATTGACAGCGTCCGCAATATTGTTTCATACGGATTTACGGTTGAACAGGCTGTGCATATGGCCTCCACCAATCCGGCGCGAATTATGCGTCAGGAGCATCTCGGGCTGGTTGCTCCGGGATATGATGCCGATTTGGTCATCTTCAACAAAAACTTAAATATTTTATACACAACAATAAAGGGTAACCTCTATCATAAAGGAAAAAAATTATGCGTGTGATTATAAAACCTGACTATGAAACCGTAGCCAAATTGGTAGCCAACTATATTGTCTACCGAATTAACAAATTTAAATCGACCAAAGATAAGCCGTTTGTTTTGGGCTTGCCTACCGGCTCAACTCCACTCGGTGTATATAAAGAACTGATAAATTTGTATCAAAACCGAAAAGTTTCATTTGAAAACGTGGTAACTTTTAATATGGACGAATATGTAGGCTTAAAACCGACCGACAAACAAAGCTATCGTTATTTTATGGAAGAAAACTTTTTCAAACACGTAAATCTTAAACCGCAAAATATTCATATGCTTAACGGCATGACCACCGATTATGAAAAAGAATGCAACAGTTATGAACAAGCCATTCGCGATGTCGGCGGCATTCATCTGTTTTTGGGCGGGGTCGGGAATGACGGACATATTGCCTTTAACGAACCGTTTTCATCATTAAGTTCACGTACTCGTATAAAAACTTTAACCGAAAGCACTATTAAAGCCAACTCACGCTTTTTTGACGGCGATATTTCTCGTGTGCCGACCACTGCTTTATCGGTTGGCGTTGCCACCATTATGGACGCTAAAGAAGTTATCATCATGGTAACCGGCGAAAGTAAAGCCGAAGCCTTGAAGCACGGCATTGAAGACAGTATTAACCACATGTGGACAATTACCGCACTGCAAATGCACCAACACGGCATTATCGCCTGCGATAAACCGGCGACTAAAGAGCTTTCACTCAAAACCGTGGAATACTTTTTAGATATTGAAAAAAACAACTTTTAAACCTTAAAGCTCCGACAAAATCGGAGCTTTTTATTATACAACTTATGCACAGCATAGACTCGTAAATATTGCAAAAAAAAAACGCGGAGTAAAATCTTCT
>CALETM010000198.1 GCA_937920765.1 uncultured Alphaproteobacteria bacterium
AAATAAAGGTGTAAAGACATTATGCATCTTTAAAATTACGGAGAACTGAATATGGTAAATATGTATAAAGCTGCGATTTTGTCTTTAACAACCATTATGTGTTGGGCAATGTCAAACATCTTTTTGCGTTATTGCTTGCTTGAATACGGCTGCAATCAGTATGCTATGGCGTGCTCAAATATTGTTTTTTGCGGGCTTACTATGATTGCCTTGGGCAGCCGCAACACTGATGTTTGGAAAATTGTTAAAAACTATCAAACATGGCTTTTTGGCGGTTTGCAAATTTTTAGAAATATGTTTATGATTATGGCGTTTTTCTATATTTCATCTACGCAGGCCAATTTGCTAGCCAATATTGAAATTGTGTTTTCGGTTTTGTTTGCATGGGTTTTATTTAAGCGCAAGCCGGGGGCAATTGACGGCATAGCCATGGTATTTATTGTTATCGGTTGCTTTATTTTATTGGCCGGACTTCCGTTTGACGTGATGGTGAAATCATCACTGTTTGTGGCTATTTCAGCTTTTTTGAATGTGCTTAGAACCATTATTGCCGAGGTTTATGCCGATAATAAGGCTAATTTATCGGTTAAAGAGCGCTTGAGCATGACCGGCTGGATTATGTTTGTGAGCGCGATGACTTTTATAATCGCCGCCGCAATTTTAGGGTTTATTGTTTCAGTGGTGCCGCATTCGGTGGTTGAGGCTTTGCCGTTTTTGAAAATTTTACCGGCGCCGTCGGAATATATTGCCATGAATAATATTTTATCGGGTTTGATTAACGGCGTTTGCTTTTATGCATTATCAATGTATTGTTATTTGTATGCGGTTAGTGTTTCAAACAGCGAATATTTTATGATGTTCCGTTCAACACAGGCGGTGTTTACATACATTGTTGAGGTTTTGGTCAGCACCTTTACTGTTTTGCCGTTCCTGCCTTTAACTGCAACCGACTGGATTGCCGCCGTTACCATTATTTTAAGCTCGGCTTGTATGGTGCTGATGCGCACCCCGCGAGGCAAACAGCTGCGGCATCATATTGCTCAGCTTTTACATAGTGCTTAACTTAAAAAAACCGGCTAAACAGCCGGTTTTTTTAATATAGGTTGTTGAATTGCCTCTTTGCCGTATTATCTTGATAGTGTGCAATAATTTTTTAAGGAGGTTATGATGAGAGGTTTATATTATTTGATGGGCGCAATAGCGCTTTCAGTGTTTGTGCTCGGGGTTGATTTTATATATGCCGGAGGGCAGCCTGATGCAGTGGCGGTTGAAGAAGATGTAGTGGCAGTTCCGGTACCATCACAACCTGCCGCGCCGGTTACGCTTGAGGGTCAAACGCCAAATTCAGCGCCGGTGGTTGTTGAACCGGTAAATGATGCTAACACGGCAACCGACAATAATGCCGATATTGTTGTGATTGAAGAAGAAGCTGAAGAGGTCGGTGATTAATTTTTATAGACAAAAATATTGACTTTTAAGTGCTTTAGTGTAATCTGGCGGCAGATAATAATTTTTAATTTTATATATTTATGAACTTACGAACAAAATTACGCTGTTGCTTGGCTAAAGCCGGTAACAGGCAGACTAAAAACGGCGCTTGGCGTCTTAAAACGATTGCTTATACGCTTGCTCATAAAATAGCGTTTTCCGATTATGAAAAATGTTTAACCGGCCGCCATACTCTTGCCGGCAGACTGCATGATTGCGATAAGTTGTTTTTGTATATGCTTCCGTGGCTTAACAAAAAGCAAATTCAGACTTATCATCATGCGCATCAGTCGCACCATGTGGAATATCCGCAATATAAGGTTTCGCAACTGATACAAACTTATATTGATTGGGAATGCGCGGCAATGACCAAGCATGATAAGCCGCTTAATGCTTTTGCCACTCTGGTTCATCATTATCCGGATAAGCTGCCGTTAATGATGCCGGTTTGCTTGGCAATGAATCCGTTCGCTGTTTCGCCTTATATTGCGTATAACAACAAAGCGACCGGAATGTTTGAAGCCGACGAAAAATTGTATGATACCGCATTTAATATTATCAACAGTATTATCCTCGGTTTGAAAGAAAAAATCAGTTTGATTGATTGCGGCAAAGCCACATTAGAAGGAACGTTGGCGCTGCTGCCGAATAATTTATCACTGATGAAAAAAGATGATTTGTTTTTGCAAACTTTGGCAGTTTTGGCCGAGCGCCGCCGTCAAAAAATTAATTTGACGGAGTGTGTAAGGGTTTTAGAAAACAATCTTGCAACATTTAGCAAGTATCAAAAGTTTTTGAAAACAGAACCTTCTTACTGTGCGTATAACACAAATTACTTGTGTTATAATCCGTTTTTGGAATGGTAAGCAAGCGCAGATTATTAAAAACTCCACCTCTTAGGCGGTGGAGTTTTTATGTTATTTGTTCGGAAATTTTTGCTCAATTACTTCAATAGCGGCGGCAATTTCCTGATTTATATCCATAGTGGAAGTATCAAGCAAAACGGCGTCGTCGGCCGGTTTAAGCGGCGCGGTGCTGCGCTCGGTATCGCGTTTGTCACGGGCAATTAAATCATCAAGCACCTGCTGATAGGTGGTTTGTATACCTTTGGCAATAAATTCGTTATAACGACGGGTGGCGCGGACTTCCGGCGACGCAACCACAAAAAATTTGATATCGGCGTGCGGACAAACTACGGTTCCGGTATCGCGTCCGTCATAAACCGCGCCCTCTGCAGGAGTACCGTCGGCAAAAACCGGTTTATTGGCAAAATCTTGCTGCATTTTGAGCAGGGCGCTACGAACTTTGGGCAATGCTGAAACTTTAGAAGCGGCTTCACCGCCAATGCGTCCGCGAAATTCAGGATGTTTGGAGAGCTGCATCATTTTAGCAAAAGTTAATTCTTTGGCGGCTTTTTCGGCAGCAAGTTCATCTTGCGGGTTTTGGTTTTGCAAAACCATCTCCAACCCCACGGCGCGGTAAAGCATGCCGGTGTCAAAATAAGCAAGGCGGTATCGTTCGGCTAAAGCAGCCGCTAAAGTTCCTTTGCCGGCAGCGGCCGGCCCGTCAATGGTAATAATCATAAAATTTTCCGTTAAGTTGGTTAAATGTTATTCATTCCTGTCTCTTATACACATCTCCGAGCCCACGAGACGCTACGCTATCTC
>CALETM010000199.1 GCA_937920765.1 uncultured Alphaproteobacteria bacterium
GGAATAAAAACTATGGATATGGAAAAATTAACCGATAGAAGCCGTGGGTTTATTGAGGCAGCACAATCGTTGGCTGCCCGTAAATCAAACCAGTTTTTAATGCCGGAGCATTTGCTTAAAGTTATGCTTGACGATAAAGAAGGTTTGGCTTCATCACTTATTGCTCAAACCGGCGCTGATGCCGAGCGCGTGCGCGAGGCTGTAAATGCCGATGTTGATAAATTGCCGCAGGTTGAGGGTAATTCTATACAAATTTCAGGGTCGCAAAGCTTTTTTAAAACCTTGGATTTGGCGGAACAAAACGCTCAGAAAGCAGGCGATTCATACGTCACAGTTGAGCGTATTTTGCAAGCTTTACTCGCGGCAAAATCGTACGGGGTTGATTTGCAAAAACTGAATCAGGTAATTAATAATATGCGTCAGGGGCGCACGGCGCAAAGCGCCAGCGCGGAAGATACGATGGACGCGCTTAAAAAATATGCCACCGATTATACCGAGCGCGCTTTGCAAGGTAAGTTAGATCCGGTTATCGGTCGTGATGAAGAAATTCGTCACACCATTCAGGTGCTCTCAAGGCGTACAAAAAACAATCCGGTGTTAATCGGTGAGCCGGGGGTCGGTAAAACCGCCATTGTAGAAGGTTTGGCGTTGCGTATTGTCAACGGCGATGTGCCGGAAAGCTTAAAACACAAACGCTTAATGGCTTTGGATATGGGCGCGTTAATTGCGGGCGCTAAATATCGCGGTGAGTTTGAAGAGCGTTTGAAAGCCGTTTTGCAAGAAGTGAGCGCCGCCAACGGACAGGTCATTTTGTTTATTGATGAAATGCACACTGTGGTCGGCGCCGGCGCAACTTCAGGCTCAATGGACGCTTCAAACCTGTTAAAACCGGCGTTGGCACGAGGCGAGTTACACTGCATTGGCGCAACTACATTAAAAGAGTATCAGAAATACATTGAAAAAGATCAGGCTTTTGCCCGTCGTTTTCAACCGGTATTTGTTAATGAGCCGCAAGTTGAAGATACTATTTCAATTTTGCGCGGTATTAAAGAAAAATATGAGCTGCATCATGGCGTTCGTATTTCTGATGCCGCGCTGGTTGCCGCGGCAGTAATGTCTAATCGTTATATTACCGACCGGTTTTTGCCTGATAAAGCGATTGACCTTGTTGATGAAGCAGCCAGCCGCTTGCGTATGGCTATTGATTCAAAACCTGAACATCTTGATGAAATTGATCGTCACTTGATTCAGCTTAAAATTGAGCGCGAAGCCTTGCGTAAAGAAACTGATGTTGCATCAAAAGAGCGTTTGGCTAAAATTGAAACCGAAATTACGGCGCTTGAAAAAGAATCTGCCGATGAAAATGCTAAATGGAACGCCAGCAAAAGCAGCGTACAGGAAGCTGGTAAATTGCGAGAGTCTTTGGACAAGGCGCGAATTGAGGTTGATAAAGCCTTGCGCGACGGACAGTATGAAAAAGCCGGCGAACTGCAGTATAAAGAGATTCCGGAGCTTGAAAAGCGCCTTAATGAAATTAACGCGCATGCGCAAGCTCATACCGCAGTTGAAACGGTTACGCCTGACGTTATCGCCGAGGTTGTTTCAAAATGGACGGGTATTCCGGTTGACAAACTGATGAGCAATGAAAAAGAAAAACTCCTTGATATGGAAAAAGTAATTGCCCGCAGAGTGGTTGGTCAAGATGAAGCGATTACCGCGGTTGCCAACGCAGTGCGTCGTTCGCGTTCAGGCTTAAACGATCCTAACCGCCCGATTGGTTCCTTTATGTTTTTGGGTCCGACCGGCGTTGGTAAAACCGAGCTTGCCAAAGCTTTGGCAGAGTTTTTGTTTGACGAAGAAAGCGCTTATTTGCGTATTGATATGTCGGAATATATGGAAAAACATGCCGTTGCTCGTTTAATCGGCGCGCCTCCGGGATATGTCGGCTATGACGAGGGCGGTGTTTTAACCGAAGCGGTTCGCCGCAGACCTTATCAGGTAATTTTGTTTGATGAGGTTGAAAAGGCTCACCCCGATGTGTTTAACATTTTGTTGCAAGTGTTGGACGATGGGCGTTTGACTGATGGACAAGGCCGCACGGTTGATTTTAAGAACACGTTTTTGATTATGACTTCTAACTTAGGAAGCACTGAAAAAAATAAAGATGTGCGCGAGATGCTGAAAGGCTTCTTCCGTCCGGAATTTATTAACCGTCTTGATGAAATTATCGTCTTTCATCCGTTGAGCAAAGATAATATTCGTCAGATTGTTGAAATTCAGCTTAAACATCTGCAAGACCGCTTGGCTGACCGTCATATTGAGTTAAAGCTTGACGATAAAGCCAAAGATTGGCTTGCCGATAACGGATATGACGAAGAGTTCGGCGCTCGTCCGCTGAAGCGTTTAATTCAGCAAGATGTTGAAAACCCGCTTGCAATTAAGCTCTTAAACGGTGAAATTAAAGATGATTCGGTCGTTGATATTTCCGCTGATAAAAACGGATTAATCATCGGATAAGTCGGCAAATAGTTTAAGCACCTGAGTTTTGCCTTAAAAATTCGGGTGCTTAATTTTTAGCTTGAATTTTGAATTTTTATGTTTTATAAAATGCCTTACGTTTTGATTGGGGTTGTAGCTCAGTTGGGACGGCTAAGTAAAATCAACAACAATTTGTTGATTTTATCTGTAACGTCTTGGCAACCTTAATGAGCTAGGGAAGCGATAGCGACTGCAGCGAATTTAGGTTCACAAGGCGACAGGTTACTGGAGCTCTCCGGATACGGTACTATTATTAGAAATTTAATTACATATGTTGGGGTTGTAGCTCAGTTGGGACGGCTAAGTAAAATCAACAACAATTTGTTGAT
>CALETM010000200.1 GCA_937920765.1 uncultured Alphaproteobacteria bacterium
GGTTTTCACTTCTTTTTGCAATGATTCAATTTGTCCTTTTAAATTGCTGATTTCTTTGCTTAAAGTTTGTGAGGCGGCTAAACTTTGCTGCAACAGATTAAGCACTTTCTGCCGCTCAACTTCTTCAGGCGAGACTTTTACTTCTGCCGGTCTAACCTCAGGTTTTAAGGCTAGCGGTTTGGCATAAATTTTAGCAACTTTAGTAACAATTTTATCAATGTTGGGTTTGATGTAATTATTATTCGGATTAAGTTTTAAGATTACATCTTTTAATTCTGACTTTGCATATTGATGCGGTTGTTGTGCAAATGCGATTTTAACAACCTGCCCGTCTTTGACCGGCATTTCATATTTAAACGGCTTATCGTGCCAGGTGGCAACCGGAGATGATAAAATTTCTTTACCGTCAATTTTAATAGACTTGTAATCAATCCACAGCGGATAACGCACATTGTTGGCGCGTCTGTCCGGTCCCTTAAATGTAAGTTGCAACTTGCCTGATTTTATTGCTTTTAAGCTGATACTTTGCTTTAGTTCGGCTCCTTCAATCATAATGCCTTTGCCTTGCGCGTTGGCAAACCATGCCGGAGCGCTAACTTTGGTTTTAGGCGCAATTACCGCCAACGCATTATCTGCTGTGCCAAAGTTTTTAGTGTCTAGGCGGAATGATGAAAGCTGCTTATAAATTTGCTTAACCTGCAATTTGTTGAACTGACGTTGCAAACATTTAACCCGCAAAAAGTTAAACGGCAACGCCAACCACGCTAACACCCTGCTCTTTTTGGGGAGTTTGTAATACTCGCCGGTATCTATATCATAAGCCAGTTTCGGGAGTTTGATTTTTGAACCTAATTCCAACTCTGCTTGTGAAGATGAAAATTTTCCAGTTCCACTCATTGAGGTAAAAGTCATTTCACCAAAATATATATGATTATTGACATCATAAAAATCTACTCTTACTAACGCAAAACCTTCTGCCATTGTTTCAGCCAGTGATATCATCTTATCTAAATTTTTCGGCTTTTCTATATTAGATTCCAACCTTGGCCATTTTACGGTAAAATTCAATTCTTTCCATTTTGTGTCATAAATTTTACGTTTATGTTGCGGGGTTCCACTGAAGACATCAACCCAAATCTGTTGAACTTTTCCGTCACAACAAAAGAAACGATAATCATAAAGCGCCGTACCAAGTTCTTCCATATATTTT
>CALETM010000201.1 GCA_937920765.1 uncultured Alphaproteobacteria bacterium
TATTTATTATTTATATGGTTTTGTTTCAATATTCTTTTTGTTTGTGAATCATATACATAATTTCCACATATAACAACATCACTGCCATCTTCAAGCGCTTTTTTATACATTTCCTCCAGCATATTAAGTTCAAAGAAATCGTCGGAATCTAAAAAGCTTAAATACTCACCTTTGGCAATGGCAAGACCGGCGTTACGGGCAACTCCGGCATGCAAGTTTTTTTGTGCAATAACGGTAATGCGATGGTCTTTTTCAGCATATTCTTTTAAAATATCTAAAGAATTATCCGTTGAACCGTCATCAACGCAGATAATTTCAATTTCTTTTAAGGTTTGCTTTATCACGCTGTTTAAACATTCGCGCAAATATTGCTCAACGTTATAAACCGGAATAATAACGCTTACTTTCGGAGTGTAATCAATTTTATTTTGCACTAAAACAACGGCTTCGGTATCAGGTTCACCTTCAGCGTTTTTAACTTTAATTGTTTTTTGCTTTAAGTTTTCAGCTTTGGCTAATTTTGAGGCTTTTTTGGCTTGTTTATTTTTTTGTTTTTTCATTACCCGTGCTCCGATTTGATTACATTGTCTTTTTTAATTCTGCGATTTCGGCTTTGAGGCGGTCACATTCCGACTGCAGCCATAGCGGATAGTTAAGTATATCTCTAACCTTTTGCGCCATGCTGCAACCACACGCAAAATCAGATTCAGGCTGCGATATACCCCCTCCCGCCAAAGTATAACAACATCTGCCTTCTTTGGCGCCGCACAAAATATAGTGCACCAAAGGATTCATACCGCTGGCGGCAACATCAGGATTAGCCGCCAAATAGGCGTTGCCGTCAAAATTTTGGCTCGGGTTGCGCCCCTCTTTCCAACCGTGTTTAACATAGTGCTTGGCGGCGCTCATTCTTTTAGCCCTAACATCAGGATTATTTGCCAAATACCATTTAGAATCAAACAGTTTGCTGTGTTTTACCAGCTCGGTCTGGCGTTTTTCATTATAATTTTTTTTGCTGATTAAATGAAATAATCTGACAATTTTTAACATTCCCAACTGCATGGTTGGTTTTACCTCCTGTTTTATATTATTTATCGGTTCCGGCGCCCCTACCGCCTTATAAAAATTTTGCTGCCATTCGGCGCTTGCATTTCCGTCTGACAAACTACGCAACAAAAAAGCACGCACCGCATTTTGCGTGTTATTATCAACATCGGCGGTTATGCTCTTAACCTTTTGCACCACCTCTAAAATATCGCGCCGGCGTTTTTGCTGTTTAGCTTTATCAAAACTTATGCTGTCATTTTGAATATTATACTCATATAGCGGCCTGTTAATCAACACCATTTTATCACAATGCACAAGCGTTTCTGCTAAATAAACATTATCAGCGCAATAAAGCCCGCTCGCAAAACGAATATCTTTAACTTTGGCAAAATTAAACAGCTTATCCCATATCGCCCCGTTTTTTAAGGCGGCAAATTTATCCGCTAAAGTTGTTGCCTCGATTTGCATTGTGCGGTGCGTAGATCCTTTGTAATTGGTGTATACAATATCGGCGCCTGATTTAACCGCTTCATTGTACAAACCCTCAAAATAATCGGCGGGAATGGCGTCATCAATATCAAACCAGCCTAAATATTTGCCTTTAACAGCAACAAGCCCCATATTGCGGGCGGCGGACGGACCTTGATTTTTATCAGAACGCAGCAGCGTAAAGCGCTTGTCGTCTTTAACCGCCTTGCGCAAAAACTTGTACGAATCATCGGTTGAGCCGTCATCAACCATAATAAACTGAATATCTTTAAGGGTTTGGCGCTTGAGCTGCTCTAACGCCGGCAGTAAATATTGCCTGCGGTTGTAATACGGGATTATTACTGAAACCAGCGAATTTGAAGCCATTTATGCTCTCCAATGCAGCGCCAAATTGCAAATGTTCAAAAACATTCCGCGATGAGTGGGAAGTTCGCTTGCCGCCAATACTTTTTCAGAATTAATAGCGCCGTAAAACGCCGCATTAACGCAGCGTTTAACCAAATAATTGGCGCACACGTCTGAAAATTCAGGCTCGGACAAAAAGTGCTTTTGCTTATTTTCAGCAACCAGCTTTTCAAGCACTGCGTTTACATCTGCTAAAACTGCGGAATCTTTAATACGGCAGCGGCCGGTGGTAACATAATCATCAAAAATCTGCTTTTCAGCCGGAGTTAAGTTTATGCCGTGATAATCAAACCACATTTGATGAAAAACTTTGCGTTCTTGTTTAATTTTATCTTTCAAAACCTTACTGGTCATATCTTTATGAAACCGGTATTTGTAAAGCATATCGCTCATATTGGCAAGCTTTGCATATTTGCCGATGTCAAAATAAAGCTGGCGGTCATTTAAGCTGACAAAATTTTCATTATAAGCAATATTATGCTCAACTAAAATAGAGCGGCGGTACATTACCGTCGGGTGGTGAATCGGCGCGCGGAACAAAAGCAAAGCCTTAATTTCAGCATCTGATGAAGGATTTTTAACCACCTTAAAGCGATTAATCTCGCCGAATTTTTTATATGCCGTGCCGACCAGCCCAACTTCAGGGTGGTTTTGCAAATAATCATATTGACGTTGCAAGCGCTCAGGCAACGAGATGTCATCATGATTCATCATTGCAATATATTCGGCCGACGCCATGGCAACCAGCCGGTTATAACTGGCGGCAACGCCCAAAGTATGCGGATTTTCAACATATTTAATCCGCTTATCATTAAAGGTTGAAACAAACGCCGCCAAAGCCTTGTTGTTCGGGCTGTCATTTAAGATTATAAACTCAAAATCGGTAAATGTTTGATTTAAAACACTTTCAATCGCGGCTCTTAAATACGCAATTTTTGTGTTCCAAATCGGCATCAATACAGATATTTTCGGCATTAAAACTTCCCTTTGCTTTTATCTTGCCGTATCATAGCTGATAAAATTTGTTTTGCAAGTATATATTATATATATTCGCTTATATATATTCGCGTTTTCTAAATTACACCCCTCGCCGCCCGATTTTATAAAAAAATTAAGCCTGCAAAGAAGATGCTCTTCAGGCTTAAAGCTTAAGATTAAAATTTTAGTTGGCAAAAGCGCCTTTTAAGGCATTAACATCATCTTTTACCTGCCCCAAATCTTGTTTTAATTTGGCTTTGGCTTCTTCTTGCTTAGCTTTCTTTTCAGCGGCTTTGGCGTCTTGTTCGGCTTTTTTCTTGGCAGCTTCGGCCTTTTTAGCCTCAACCTTGGCGTTAGCCTCCGCCTTTTTAGCCTCAACATCGGCAGCGGTTGCGTCAACTTTATCCTGAGCCTTTTGTGCTATGCCGACTAAATCAAGCGCTTTTACTTCATAAGCCGAAAATGCCAAAACAAGGGCAACGGCAAACAAAATCTTTTTCATCTTAATTCTCCTTCATTGGTTCTGTCGGTATCATATTAATTTAACTTTACATACTTGCAACCATAAAAAACCTGTCTCTTATACACATCTCCGAGCCCAC
>CALETM010000202.1 GCA_937920765.1 uncultured Alphaproteobacteria bacterium
AAAAAAAAACGCGAGCTAAAATCTTTTCAAAACTAACTTTTTGAGGAGATTTTTATTATGAAATCAAAATTTAGCCGCTTTTTACATCACACTCTGTCACTCTCCGATGTAAACCCACAGTCCACCGATATATTGTCATATTCGGGCTTGACCCGAATATCCAGGTGGGGAAAATTTGCTAATTTGGTTGACCTGGACACTCCGATCAAGTCGGAGTGTGACAACATAGAAAGTGTTGGTCGGTCTATGGTGGAAATGCTCGGAGTTCTTGCTATTATCGGAGTGTTAAGCGTTGGTGCTATTGCCGGTTACTCAAAGGCGATGATGAAATACAAACTAAATCAGCACGCACAAGCCGTAAATATGCTGATTAATAATGTGCTCTCCATTAAAGACAGGTTGGAACATACCCCCAATACCGCAACCTTTTACGGAACACTTTTATATAAACTTAATTTACTGCCGGATGGTATAAAATATAATGGCAACGCCAATTTAACCGATATGTGGTTCAAAGGTACTATTCAAATTTATTATTCAAATGACATATATACTAATCAAAACGGACAACAAATACAAAATAATTTGGGTGCAATCAGCTTTATTTTTGATTCCAACTCAGATACAGGCACGGAAATTTGCCGCAATATTGCCTTTGCCGCTAAGGAAAACGCCGCCAATGTTTGGCTGTTGCAGCGATACGACCTGGTAAATAATTATTACGGCGATAAATACTGTAACAATCGGACAAATTGCCTGCGTGATTTAAACTTAAAGTCAGTTGATGAAATTTGCAATAACTGCACTGACGAAAATTGTAATTTAAGAGTGCTGTGGAGATAAACCCTCAACACTTTGCGCAAATTACGCGAAAACACCGGTATGGTCTTTCGCTAGTACAAATATGTTTTATTACCACTGCCTACAACTTATGCACAGCATGGACTCGTAAATATTGCAAAAAAAAAACAGCGAGCTAGAATTTCCCGAAATTGAACATTTTAAGGTTTTTAGCTATGAACACACAAAACCAACCTAAAATTTCGGTTATAATTCCTGTTTACAATGTCGAAAAATATTTACGGCGCGCTTTGAACAGTTTGCAAGCGCAAACCTTTACCGATTGGGAAGCGATTTGCGTTAATGACGGCAGCACCGATAACTCTCTGAGCATTTTACAAAACTATGCCGAACAAGACAGCCGATTTAAAATTATCAATCAAGCTAATTTGAGTTTGAGCACATCGCGCAACAACGGCCTGAAAGAAGCCAAAGGCGAATACATCTATTTTTTTGATTCCGATGATTTTTTACACCCGCAATGTTTTGAAATTATTTATGACTGCGCCGTTAAAAATCAGGCCGAATTAGTAACTTTCAACTTTTTCAAAAATAAAAGCGGCGATATGGAACCGCAATTATACGATAAAGCTCAAATCAAAGCAAAAATCACTAACGAACCGCTGTTTTATCAAACCAAGCGCGGCAAATTCAGAATTTCGTTTAATGTTTGGACCAAGCTTTACAAGCGCGAATTGTTGGAAAATTTAGAATTTATCCCTAAAATTTCTTTTCAGGATTATCCGCATACTTTTGCCGTGTTATTAAGACACCCTAAAACCGTTATTTTAGATGCGCGCCTTTATTTTTACACCATTAATCCGACATCTTTATCGGCGCAAAAAACTTCGGTAAAAACCGTCAACGATTACACTGCCGGAATTATGTTTGTAATTGATACATATCAAAAATCGGCCGCGCCCAAAGAGCTTAAATTTATAAAAAACAATCTTATCCCGAATATTTTGGAAAAGCAGCTTAAGCGCATCAAATCAATGCCAAAAAATAATTCTGCTGAAATTTGGCATGTCTTTGCACAAGAATTGATAAAATTACAACAACGCGGCTTTTTACATTGGCGCGGGCATAATTTGATAAACTATTTAACATACAGAAAACTGATTAAGGAGACTCCTAATGGCTGAAATGAACATTGCATTTTGCATCAATGACACTTATGCCGACAAAGTGGCGGTTGTGATGACTTCGGTTTTAGAAAACCATCCTGATACGCAAATACATTTTTATATTTTTTCATCGGATTTAAGCGATGAAAACCTCTTGATGTTACAAAAGTTGCAAACAAAATATAAAAATTTTACAGTGCAAAAAGTTGACATTCCTCAACAACTATTCAGTAATTTGCCTTTAACCATTGAATATATTCCGATTGAAACTTATTACCGCTATCTTATTGCCGATTTACTGCCGTCGTTGGATAAAATTTTGTATTTGGACGCTGATTTGGCGGTAGATAAAAATATTTCGGATTTTTACAATATCGACTTGGGCAATTATTATTTGGCTGGAGCCGAAGGGTTATATGTTACCGAAAGCGGCCACAAACCAAACATCGGCTTAACCGCTGACGATACGTATATTAACGCCGGCGTACTGCTTATAAACTTAAAACAATTGCGCCAAAACAAATTAGGCACAAAATTGCTTGAAGCCACGAAAGAGTTGCAAAATAAAATTAAATATCAAGATCAGGACATTATTAATATTGTTTGCAAAGGAAAAATTTTTATTGTTGACAGTATTTATAATTTTACCCAACACAACATTTTGCGTGAGAAAAACAAAATAAAATCGGCTCGCATTATTCATTATACCGGACGCAAAAAGCCGTGGGGAGCTGAAGCAAGAAAAGTGAAACTGGCAAAAATTTGGCAAAAATACGCAAATATAACAAATGAAATTTTGTTTTTAGGGCAAAAGCAAAACAAGGGGATAATGTTCTTTCGAAAAATTTTGCAATTACTGCATATTTAGTCGACGCAACTTATGCATTTACGACGCACACAATACTGCAATAAACTTATTTTAACTTTTCCGGCGTATAATTTTGCTTATGAAAAGTGAAATTATATATAATTCCGACTCTGAGCTGCAAGGCATAATTAACAACTGGTTATTGTGGCTTAAAAACGAACGTCGCTATTCTGAACACACCATAGACGCTTATGCCCGCGACATGGCGTGCTTTATTAATTTTTTTGCAACCGACAATGCCGTCGACGTTGATTTTTTGCGCAATATGCAAGTACATGACTTCAGGCGCTTTATAGGGTTCAGAGCCATGCATTATATTGAAAAATCATCACAATCGCGCGAGCTTTCCGCGGTTAAAAACTTTTTTAAATGGCTTGATAAAAATCATATTGCAAAAAACTCCGCCATCAGTGTTATTACCAATCCTCGCCTGCCAAAGGTTTTACCAAAAGCGCTAGATGTTACCGACGCGCAAGATTTGCTGCAACAAGCAAAATCTTTTGCCAAAGATGACTGGCAAGGGCTGCGCGACCAAGCCATTTTGATTTTGCTTTACGGCTGCGGATTGCGTATTTCAGAGGCGCTATCCTTAAATGTCGGCGACATAAACCCAAACAGTAATTTTTTGCGCATAAAAGGAAAAGGCAACAAAGAAAGACTCGTCCCCTGTCTCTTATACACATCTGAC
>CALETM010000203.1 GCA_937920765.1 uncultured Alphaproteobacteria bacterium
AGACAGCAATATTATAATGCCAACTTGGCGGCAATTATCATTACCAAAATTTATGCCTATTTTATAAATAAAATTTATGTTTACCGCAGCAACTGTTCTTCAAATAAAGAGCAGGTTGCTCAAGTGTGTAAATTTGCGGTTACACGCGGGGGAACCGGTATCTTTGATTATTTTGCGGTTCTGTTTTTGGTAGAAGTGTTGGGTATGTCAAAATATTTTGCAAAATATTTTACCATGGCAGTCGTGATTTTATTAAATTATTGGCTTGGAAAACGCTATGTTTTTAAGCATAAGGAGATGCAAAATGATTAAAAACGTAAATTATAAACTGGGTCTGATAATTTTATTTAATATTATTTTTGCGGCTTTTTATTTTTTACAAAAACAGGCGTATCATATTGATGAAATTTTTTCATTTGCCCATGCCAACAGTACGCACGGGGCATACTTAACAACCGGCATAGATTCTTTTTTAGATGATTCTGATAATAAGATTTTTCATCATAAATTAAACGGTGATTATTTTGCAAGCTATATAAATCCTGATTATTCGCAAGGGCTTTCTTATTGGCATATTGTTGATAATCTTAAGGTAGGAGTACATCCGCCGCTTTATTATTTTTTACTTCATACGGCAAGTTATTTAAGCGGAGGCGCCGATAAATGGGTGGCTTTTTCAATCAATGCAATTTTTTTAAGCTTGCTCCTGACAGTTGTTTACAAGTTGGCGCAAAAAATTTTTACCGATGAGCGCATGTGCTATTTAGGAGTAATATTTTGCGGTTTTTCATTGACAACCTTTAATATGACCATTTTTATCCGCTCATATTTATTGCAGATGCTTTTAACTGCTTGGTTAATATATGAACATGTAAAATTACTTGAAAAAGATAATGTTACATATAAAGACATGCTGCCGGTTTTTATTGCGGCGCTTTTAGGTTTTTTCACTCACTATTTTTTGCTATTAAGCACTTTTATAATAGCTGCCGTTGCTTGTTGTATATTACTGTTGCGTAAAAAATATAAAATTTTGTTTATGTATATCGGAACAATGTTGTTAAGCGTGTTATGCTTTTTTGTAATTTGGTATCCGGCTTTTGAAGTTTTAACCGGCTCGTCACGTTCTCAACAGTTTACGGAAAAAACGGCAGATTGGTATTTTTTGTATACAGACCTGTTGTTAAATCGTTTTTATACCATAATAATGACTAAAATATTCAGTTTTAATCAGCCCTATATGCTGATTTCATCTTTAGTTGCCGTCGGTGCGGTCTGTTTTATTTGGTTGCGTTCCATGCCGATTAACTCGGCAGCAAAGCAGATGTTGTATTTTTCATTGCCTTATTGCCTATTGATAACTTTCATAAGTCCGGATATGAAAATTTATGATGAACGCTACTTTGCCGCTTTTGTGCCGATTTTAAGCTTGTTGATTTTGTATGGTGCGGATTTATTGTTGCAGGCGCTGAAAATTACTTCGGCAAAGCTGCGTTTTGTAATTATGTTATTAATTGTTGCTGCAAATATTGCTTATGCCGATTATTCGCATCGCAGTGCATATTTATTCAAATGTTCTGATACAATATCGGCTCTTACGATAAAACTGGCGGGTGCAAAGATTATATTTTACGGAGACTTGTCTTTTCTGATGAATTTAGCTCCGGTTTTTGCCAAAGCCGATTATGTTAAAGCTTATTATTTATTGGAGCCGAAATTGTTGACAGAGGCAGTACAAACCCGAGAGGAAGAATATTTGATTGCAGATAATACTTCTCAAACAAGCAGCATTAATTGCTCGTTGAACAAGCCGATTCCGCTTCCTGAAAAAGCATCTGAATTTCTTACTTATCAAAATACGTTCAACTATGGAATATATCAGTACGACCTGTATAAAATAAACCGCTAAAACAAAACACCCCTTGAGTTTTGGCTCAAGGGGTTAAGTTTCGGCAAAATGAAAAACTTATTTTTTCATTACGGCAACTCCGGGGAGCTCTTTGCCTTCCATCCATTCCAAGAAAGCGCCGCCGGCGGTTGAAATATAAGTAAACTTATCGGCAACACCTGCGTTGGTTAAAGCGGAAACGGTATCGCCGCCGCCTGCCACGGAAGTGAGTTTTCCGGCAGCGGTTAATTCAGCGGCTTTTTGCGCAACTTTGTTGGTGGCGTTGTCAAACGGCTTCATTTCAAACACGCCCAACGGACCGTTCCAAACCAAAGTTTTGCATTCTTTCAATTTGGCATTAATTTGAGCAATGCTCTTTTCGCCAATATCGAGCAATTCCCACCCTTCAGCCGGAATATGTTCCAAGTCAACGGTTTTGTGTTCGGCATTAGGCTTAAATTCTTTAGCGGCAACCAAATCAACCGGCAAGATAATTTCGCAGTCGCTGGCTTTGGCGGTTGCCATAATTTCTTTGGCGGTTTCAATCATGTCCGGTTGTACCAAAGAGTTCTTTTCATTGATGGTATCAAAGCCCTGTGCCTTCAAAAAGGTGTGAGCCATACCGCCGGAAATAACCAATTTGTTTACTTTTTTAACCAAATTATTCAAGAGGTCAAGTTTGGTTGAAACTTTTGAACCGCCGACAATTGCCATTAACGGACGTTCCGGATTGTTCAAGCCTTTGGTTAAGGCGTCAACTTCTTCTTCCATTAACAAGCCCATAACCGACGGGAGTTGCTCAGCGGCGGCTACCATGGAAGCATGCGCGCGGTGAGCGGTTGAAAAGGCATCTGACACATAAACATCAGCCGGTTTAACCAATTCTTTTGCCCATTCGGCATTGCCTTTTTTCTCTTCATCATAAAAGCGCAGATTTTCAAGCAATAAAACTTCATCGGCTTTCATATTTTTAACGGCTTGCTCAACTTTCGGACCGATACAGTCGTCAACAAACACAACTTTGTGTCCTAAAGCTTTTTGTAAGTTTGGCACAATGTGGCTTAATGAATTTTTCATATCGCCTTTGCCTTCCGGACGTCCGAAGTGCGAAATAACCACAACTTTGGCGCCTTTATCCATTAAATATTTAATGGTTGGGACGGTGCGGTCAATACGAGCAGTGTTGGTAACGTTAAAATTTTCATCCATAGGCACGTTCAAGTCAGCGCGGAGCATAACTACTTTGCCGTTTAAGTTGCTCAAATCTTCAAGAGTTCTGTACTGTTGCATAGATTTTCCTTTCTGTTAAAAGATTCCCCGCCGTAAATTTTTTGCTTAAAAACTTAAGCATTTGCGGCGGGGATTAAAGGTTTAAAATTAACCGTTTACTTTAGCCATATGGGCAATAAGGTCAAGAACCTTGTTTGAATAGCCCCATTCGTTATCATACCAGCTGATAACTTTAACAAAAGTATCAGTCAGTTGAATACCGGCTTTGGCATCAAAGATTGAGGTGTGAGCATCACCCAAGAAGTCTGATGAAACAACAGCGTCTTCGGTGTAACCCAAAATACCTTTCAATTCACCTTCTGAAGCAGCTTTCATAGCTTTGCAAATTTCTTCATAGGTGGTTGGCTTAATAAGGTTGGCGGTTAAGTCAACAACTGAAACGTCCAAAGTAGGAACGCGCATAGACATACCGGTTAATTTGCCGTTCAATGACGGAATAACTTTACCAACGGCTTTAGCGGCGCCGGTTGATGACGGAATAATGTTGCCGCTGGCAGCACGACCGCCTCTCCAGTCTTTGGCAGACGGACCGTCAACGGTTTTTTGAGTAGCGGTGGTTGAGTGAACAGTGGTCATCAAGCCGTCTTTAATACCGAAAGCATCGTTCAAAACTTTAGCAATCGGAGCCAAGCAGTTAGTGGTGCATGATGCGTTTGAAACAAATTGAGTGCCTTTAACATAGCTGTCAGTGTTTACGCCGCAAACAAACATCGGAGTATCATCTTTTGAAGGAGCAGACATAACAACATATTTAGCGCCGGCGTCAATATGACCCTGAGCTTTTTCTTTTGTTAAGAACAAACCGGTTGATTCAACAACGTATTCAGCGCCGATTTCATTCCATTTGAGGTCAGCCGGATTCTTTTCGGCGGTAACGCGGATAGCTTTGCCGTTTACAACCAATTTACCATCTTTAACTTCAACAGTGCCGTTAAAACGACCATGCATGGTGTCATATTTGAGCATATAAGCCATATATTCAACATCAATCAAATCATTAATGCCGACAACTTCAATATCATTTCTGGCTTGAGCGGCGCGAAATACCAAACGACCGATACGGCCAAATCCGTTAATACCAACACGAATCATACTATAATTCCTTCCTAGTAAATGTTATTTCTGCCGATACGCGGCAGAAAGTGTGCGGACAGCCCCGCACAGGCATATGTAAAATCTTTAATCAATCGCTAATTTAGCATTAAAGATTAAATTTTCAAGTCAAAAATATAAAAACCGGCAAACCTGCGTATAATTTAGCGGTTTAGCGAATGTATCGGTTGCAGAGTATTTCGCAATATTTACGAGTCCGGGGTGTGTATAAGTTGTATGGCGCTGGACAAAAAGACGTTGCTATTTTTATAAAAACGTGATATAAATGTAATGTACGAAAAATTATTAACAAATTAGTGTGGATTAGCCAAACAAGCAGCATACAAAGTTTATTTATCGGTTGTTGTTTCTTGTTTATAATGAAAGTGTTGTCGTGCTTAATTTTTTTAGTGCGTTGATACCAGAAATTTTTGATAAAGAGTCTTCTGCAAGACCGCCCGCCTGTTTCAGGTATAAAGTTCCGTACTTTAGGGATTAGATTAGAATCAGAAATTTTGTTTTATGAAAAAAGAGCAATAAACAGTAAATAAACAGTATGTGTACTCGGTTGAGCTGAAACATTAATTAAAATATTATCAAAGTATGGGAACATACGAAGAAAAGCAGAAAAATACATTCAAAAAAGTGATGAGAACGATTGCAATCAGCATTGCGTCAATCTTTGTTTTGGCGCTGTTGGCGTCATCTATGTACGTAGTACCCCCCGGAAATCGCGGTGTACTTGTGACCCTTGGCAAAGTTGCGCCGCGGTCATATGTTAATGGTATCGGCTTTAAGTGGCCTATTATATCACAGATGGTAAATTTGGATGTCAGAACCCAAAAGTTCGCGGATAGCACCGAAACGTATACCAGCGATATACAAACCGCCGGTTTGAGATACGTATTCACGTATGAATTAAATCCAGCCAATGTAAACGTTCTGTACGAGACAATCGGCATGGATTATGAGTCCAAAATCGTAACTCCGATTTTGGATGCAGCCATAAAAGACGTTATCGGAAAATGGCCGGCGCAAGAGCTGGTCAGCAATCGTGATGTTGCGGCAAGCAACATAACAGCCTGCCTGAAGGAAAGGATGAATTCGGTATTTATCCAAAATCTGTCGTTTGTGTTGAGAAACGTAGATTACAGCGATAACTTCGAAAAGTCTATTGAAGACAAGGTCATCGCTGAGCAAAAAGCTCAGGAGGCCGTCAACAATACGAAACGAATTCAGGAAGAGGCCCAGCAGACGGTTATTGCCGCTAAGGCCGAGGCTGAAGCCATGGAGATTAAATCTCAGGCTTTGGCTAAAAATAAAGGCCTCACTGAATATGAGGCCGTGTTACGATGGGACGGCAAGTTACCACAGTACATGATGGGCAACGCTGTGCCATTCTTAAATCTTGGAAGCAAATAACCGCAACCAAAGTAATATTTTTTCCGCCCCTGATTTTTCAGAGGCGGTTTTTTATTGCAATATATATACTATG
>CALETM010000204.1 GCA_937920765.1 uncultured Alphaproteobacteria bacterium
GGAAACAGGGTGAATACGTCCCTGAACTTCAGGGCGAATCGGCAAAGTAACGTCAATTTTTTCAGCCGCAAGTTTTTGATTTAATTCGGCGGTTTCCAAAACTTCTTTGCGGGCGGCTAACGCTTTTTCAATTTCAGTTTTCAAGATGTTGATTTTTTTACCGAAATCAGCTTTTTCAGCCGGAGATAACGCGCCCAATCCTTTAAGCTTTTCGGTAATTGTACCTTTTTTGCCCATGGCGGAAACTCTGACTTCGTCTAATGATTTAATGTCTTGAGCCTCGGTAATGCCTTGCAAAATTTGTGTTTTCAGACTTTCTAAATCTTCCATTATTTTAACCTTTATACGTAAAAAGAGCCGACTTGGATTGCCAAGAGAGCTCTTTTACTTTTTGTTTTTATGATATTACTGTATCTGTGCTTATTTTTTAAGAGCCGCTTTGGCAGAATCTACCAGTTTAGCAAAAGCTTGGGGCTCTTTCAAAGCGATATCAGCGAGAACTTTACGGTCAAGTTCAATGCCGGCTTTAACGAGCCCGCTGATAAATCGGGAATAAGTCATATCATGCAGACGGGTTGCGGCATTAATACGCTGAATCCACAACGCGCGGAAACTTCTTTTCTTTGCGCGGCGGTCGCGGTAAGCATATTGCAAACCTTTTTCAACTTTTTCAACAGCAACTCTGAATACATTTTTATTACGACCAGTGTAACCTTTAGCCATACCAAGAATTTTCTTGTGGCGAGCATGAGCGGTCATACCTCTTTTAACGCGTGACATATCTTAATCCTCCTTACAAATACGGTAAAAACTTTTTGACAATCTGAACATCAACTTCGTTTAATAAAACGGAGCCGCGAGCCTGTCTTTTCATTTTCTGAGATTTGCAGAAGAGGCAGTGTCTCTTAAACGCATAATTTCTTTTAATTTTGCCGGTTCCGGTAACGCTGAAGCGTTTCTTGGCGGCACTTTTTGATTTTAATTTAGGCATTTCAAAATCCTTTCTAAAAGTGGATTAATATTTAAGCGGTCAGGCATGCCAATTCGCCCGAGCCACTCGTTCAAAGCAAGTTTATACTCTTTTGCGTTTTAAAATGCAAGCAAAATTTTGGCGCTTACCGCAACTGGCTGATTTATTTTTTAAACAGCAGATTACTGTTAAAATAATCAATTCCCATCGCGGATTTTACCTCATGCAAAGTGTTTGAGGCAACTTCACGCGCTTTTACGCTTCCAGTTTGCAACATGTTGAAAATTTCGCCGATGTCGGAGGCAAGCTGTTCGCGCTTTTCGCGAATCGGCTTTAACTCGTTTTGCAAAATTTCATTTAAAAAGCGCTTAACCACGCTGTCGCCCAATCCGCCTTTTTGGTAATGAGCCTTTAATTCCGCCAAGTTTTGGTAAGCCGGCAGAAAAGCGGCAAAATGTTCGTTTTTGCAAAAAGCGTCAAGGTAAATAAACACCGGATTGTTTTCAGTGTGGCCGGGGTCTTCAACCCGCAAATGGGTGGGGTCGGTGAACATGCTCTGCACTTTTTTCTTAATATCGTTCGACGAATCGGAAAGGTAAATGCAGTTGCCTAATGATTTGCTCATTTTGGCGGCGCCGTCAAGCCCCGGAAGACGCGAGCAGATGCTGCTTTCAGGCAAAACCGCGGTCGGTTCAACCAAAACCGGACGATAAATGGTATTAAACGAGCGCACAATTTCACGGGTTTGCTCAATCATCGGCAGCTGGTCTTCGCCAACCGGAATAAGATTGGCCTTAAAAGCGGTGATGTCGGCAGCCTGACTAATCGGGTAGGTTAAAAACCCGACCGGAATGCTCTGTTTAAATCCGCGCAGATGAATCTCGTTTTTAACCGTCGGGTTGCGCTGCAGGCGCGATAAGGTTACCAAATTCATATAGTAAAACGAAAGCTCGCACAGTTCCGGAATTTGCGATTGAATAAATATGGTTGATTTTTGAGGATCTAGCCCGCATGCCAAATAGTCAAGCGCAACCTCTGAAATGTTGTTGCGAACTTTGTTGATGTCATCGGCGTTGTCGGTTAATGCCTGAGCGTCGGCAATCATAATGTAAATGTTGTGATATTTGCCGCTGTTTTGCATTTCAACGCGGCGCTTTAATGAGCCGACATAGTGGCCTAAATGTAATTTTCCGGTGGGTCTGTCACCCGTTAAAATCGTGTCCATAATTAAACTCCTTGTTTTTTATTTCAATTAAACCAAAGGGTACGCCTTGTCAAGGTTATCTTGCATTTGCAAATTTTTACCCATTGACAGATTAGACAAATAATTTTATAATAGCCTTGTTTACTTAAAAATATGTTCATTATTATGTTGAAAATTCGGTTGGTTTTAGGTTGTCAGCTTAAAAGCAGTCAGAAAATGCAGCAGAAAATGAAAATTTTGCGGTGAGCAATCGTTGGTGTGGCTTTCTGCCATCTCCCCTGACGGTTTATCATAATTGTTCTATTGGAGAGTAGACGCCATTAAAATTTTTTTACTTATGGCAAAGTTTTTTAGTATTCTGTTTGATGCAGTGGGATCTTTTCTGCTGTGTGTTGTTCTGGTTGTTGTTTTTTTCAACCCTGTTTCTTTTCTGATTTGGAGTTTTGTTGCTCCAAGACGAGCTGCCGCCATTGTGAGCGACACTCAAGATGACGGCAAGTTTATCCAGTTTATGGTTAAACTTCACAAACCGCTTACGTATCTGTATCCGATGAGGGTAAAAAAGTATTTTATGCTGGCTTTGGGGATGAAAAATTATTCCGCAAAAGCTCAGGTGAAAGCTTTCAGAGCTTTGAATGAATCGGATGCGCCTGCAAAAGCGGTTAAGCTTATTGCGCAAATGAGTGATGTTGCCGTTTCTAATCTTTGGGATGACAACATGTTGCGGCATAGGAGTTACAATCCGGTGATTACCTATGCGGTCACTGAGTCGGGAAAGACGTTGATGATTTGTCAGCTCAAAGAGTTGTTCGCGAGAGAGGATTATGATAGTTTTGGCAACTATGCCAAAAATCATACTCTAAGCAAAGCAGCATTAGAGTTGCTCATTGAGAGAATGGAGCAAAAGTCAGAAGACAAAGAGTCTTTTGATAAGTTTCAAGACGTTCTATTCAGTCAAATTGAAAAGAACGGTCTTCCGGCCAAGCTTGTGGAAAAAGTTATGTTGCTTGGTATAGGCAATAGCGCTTATCTGCAAAAGCTTGACTGCGCGATAGAAACCTTCAGGCAAAAAACGGTTGTGCTGTCGGGCAATAAAGAAGCTTTTGAAAAGCTGCTTGAGTCCAGATCTTTGTTCTCAAAGGTTGAAAAACTGCTCAAGCCGGAGCAGTATGAAAAGTACAAGGATTACGGCCGCCATATGACTGATGAGGCTATCTGTGAGTTTATCGCCCGCGAAAATATGGAGATGTGCTCCCTTATTTTTGTGCGGGAGCAGCTCTCGGAAAAGGCTCGGTTAATGGCTAAAGCGAATCCTAAGTTTGCACTTATGTTGAATTACTAAAACTAACGATTATGAATGAAACATTAATTTTGCTGGGAATACTCTCGGTTGTTTTATTCGGAGCCTCTTTTGCCTTGCTGTTGTGGGGCGATTGGAGGAAAGCAAAACCTTTTAAGGTTATTCTGATTTTGCTTTGCATAGCCAGTGTTTGCGGCACATTTTGTACCATTTACACTCAGCTTAAAACAGCAGACAGATTAACCAAACAGTATGTGGTTACCGGATTTGACGTTGAATATTCAACTATTGCCGAAACCGATGTTTTTGGTGTTGATGCGGATTCATATACCATCTTGCCTACCGGCAATAAGCTGCCTAAAAAAACGTTATTCGTTTTGCTAGAGCGGCAAGATACGTCGGAGGTGTGGTGTAATGAAACTTCAGATCCTGAGGTACTTGAACTTGCGGATAAGTCGGGTGCCGGTTGCAAAAAAATGACTTTAATCACGAAAAAAGTTAAAAGGATTAAAGTCGGAAGCGTTTCAGCGCGCGACAGCAGTCAATCGGCGGAGGACTTGCACGTAGAATGCAAGTACGCAGTAGGCGATACGGTAAAGGTTTACGGTAACCGAATCGTTCGCTGATTGCGGTATTTTATAAAAAAACTCCTCATTTGAGGAGTTTTTTTAATGCCCTCTTGATTTTTGCAGAATTTAACGC
>CALETM010000205.1 GCA_937920765.1 uncultured Alphaproteobacteria bacterium
GATTTTAACTGATTGAAATTTTCTATGATTTTTGCCAAAATTTCAACAGATATAAAGGATATATGCAAAAATGGAAAACAAACCAAAGTCAGCGGCAACAAAAAAGCCCAAGCCAATTTATAACCAAAGCTGCATTTCTGCCATTTGTTCAGGCACAACCGGCATCGGCAAAACATGGTTTGCGGCAGCATTATGCCATGCGTTAAGCTTAATGAGAAAAAATGTGCTTTATTTTGATGCCGACTGCGGGCTTGAAAACATATCATATCAAAACAGCTTGGAAAAAAGCACGCCGTATGCCTCATTAATAAACGGGCAATGCACTCTTAATAATGCCGTTTTTCGCTTTGAGCGTGGAAAATTTGATGTTATTTCTTCCCCATCGGGTGAAGACGCTTTAATTTCGGCGCCCATCGGCAGAGCCCAAATTTTAGCCGGCGATTTATTGCGATTGGCGCAATATTATGACTACGTTTTTATTGACTGCGCCGATAACGGCAGCAAACAACTAAATCCCTTTTTCAACATTTGCAAAAACATTATTATACTTGTAAACGCTTGCTCTTCATCATCAATTGCCGCTTTTAAAAAAATTGAAGAGCTGCAATCAATAGCCCCGCAAGCTAGATTTAATATTGTGATTAATCGGGCTTTATCATATGAGGAAGGACGTCAAACCTATAAAACACTATTGAAAGCCAGCAAAGAATATATTAAAGTTGATTTAAATTTACTCGGAATAATCCGGCAAGACGCCCGCATCAGAGATACAGTTATTAACCATGCGCTGTTGCTTAATCGTTACCAAAAATGCGAGGGGGCTGAAGATTCCGTTGCCGCTGCCCGCCGATTTTTGGAGGAACAAATATGACTTATGACCCTTTAGGGTATTACCGATGCTTAAACGCCGATTATAACACCGATGAAAAAAATTTAAAAATCAATTATCGTGAACAGGCTAAGTTTTGGCACCCCGATCATAATAAATCTGAAAACGCGCTGGAAGAATTTCAAAAAATTTCCATTGCCTATGAAGTGCTGAAAGATGCTAAAACCCGCACTATTTATAATTTATTGGCCTTGGTTTATGACGTCTCTAATTTTCCGGATATGAAATCGCTCAAACTCTATAAATCGGCAAACGGCGATGAAAATCCGTTTTTACGAGTATTTAATTTGCAAAGAATCGTCTGGAATAAGCACCCTGAAATACAAGAAGAAAAACTTATCGGAACGTTTACCGACGCTCAGAAGTTTATCAGCGCCATAACCCGCCATAACTGGCTAAAGGGCTGGTGGTCTCCCAAAGCGGCGGCGCTTACCGTTAAAGCGCTGAAAAACAACTTTTACAGCATTGGCAAAAACACCGCCGATAATTTTAAAATGCTGGTGCATAATGCCGCGGCTTTTTATGACTTTGGAAAAGTTGATAAAGCTAAACTTTCAGCTTTACAGGCGCTTGAATATGCCGCGCCGGAGCAAAAAGAGTTTTTACAGCGCTTTATTGAACTGCTGCCGCCTGTAAATACCATTATTCCGCAATGGGATTACAGCCGTCTTAAAAAAATACAATTGAAAATTCCGTTGGCGGCAGTTGCCGCTGCCGCGATTGCCGGCATTGTATTAATTGCACCGCTTTTATTGCAGCTATTGCCCGAAACAACTGAAAAAAGCGATAAAATAGCTTATTATCAACAGGTTAAGTTCAACTCTGGCGCCAAAACGGTTGACGATGTGGTAGTTTCCAAAATATTTAACATTCCGGTTGACACTTCCGATACCAACAGGCTTTATCACCTGAAGTATGAGGCAAAAATTATGTACGGGCCTTCCGATGAGTTTGATGTGTTAGCAACCGGCAAACGCGGACAAACGGTCAGGGTTACCGGATATTCGCCTGATGAAGAATGGTTCAGAGTTATGCTTGACAACGGCGAAATGGGCTTTATAACAAAACAAAATTTGAAAAAAGGCATCGGACTGGAAATTCCGTCCGGAAGCAAAATATTTACTCCAAACACAAACACTGAAAGATAAGAAAGAAAAATTATGGCTCTTAAATTTGAAATTTTAAAAACAATCGGCAAAACCCGTTTAGGCAAATTACATACCAAACACGGCGTGGTAAATACTCCGGCGTTTATGCCGGTAGGCACCTGCGGCACCGTAAAGGCAATGATGCCGGAATCGGTTGCGGCAACCGGCGCTGAAATTTTGCTTAATAACACTTATCACTTAATGCTGCGACCGGGGGCCGATTTGGTTGAAAAAATGGGCGGCATGCACAAATTTATGCATTGGGATAAGCCTATATTGACCGATTCCGGCGGGTTTCAGGTTATGAGCTTAACCGGATTGCGAAAACTTACGGAAGAAGGTGTTACTTTCCGCTCGCACGTCGACGGCAAAAAATTCTTTTTAAGCCCTGAAGAATCAATGAAAATTCAGCACAAACTGGATTCAAACATTACCATGTGTTTAGATGAGTGCACTCCGTTTCCGGCCACTTATGAGCAAGCAAAAAAATCTATGCAGATGTCTATGCGGTGGGCAAAGCGCAGTCGCGACGCTTTTATTGACCGCGACGGATACGGAATTTTCGGCATTCAGCAAGGAAGCATTTTTAAGGACTTGCGCGACGAATCGGCGCAAAAGCTCACTGAAATAGGTTTTGACGGTTATGCTATCGGCGGTTTGGCAGTTGGCGAAGGGCAAGAAAAAATGTTTGAGGTGCTTGATTACGCGCCGGTTTCATTACCTTCAGACAAGCCTCGTTACTTAATGGGCGTGGGGCGTCCGGACGATATTGTCGGCGCGGTTTTGCGCGGGGTTGATATGTTTGATTGCGTGATGCCGACTCGCTCAGGACGCACGGCGCAAGCATTTACCAAATATGGTCCGGTCAATATAAAAAACGCGCGACATCGTGAAGATAACCGCCCGTTGGAAGCTGATTGCGACTGCCCTCTCTGCCGCAATTTCAACCGCGCCTATATTCATCATTTGCAAAAATGCAATGAAATACTTGCCGTGATGCTCTTGACATGGCATAATATCAGATATTATCAACGACTTATGCAAGGATTACGCAACGCTATTGCAAACGACACCTTGTCAGAATTTTGCGATGACTTTTACGCCAATCAGGCTAAAGGCGACATTGAGGAGATTTAACAATGACCGAAATGTGTAACAATCAGGAACAAGTATTAAGCTCATTTATTGAAGAAAACAAAAAAGACGGCATCAGAGTTTTTGTGGCCGGCGGCTCGCGCTCCGGCAATGATTCAATATACAAAGAAGAAGCTTATAACTTGGGGCGCCAAATTGTAAAAATGGATTTCAGGCTTGATTTCGGGCTTTCAAACTGCGGCATTATGGGAGCGGTTGCCCGCGGCGTGCTTGACGGTTGGAACAAAAAACAGTGCGCCGATGAGGAAACACCGATTCAAGGCATAACCACCAAAGAATATTTTAAACTTTATTCCTCTGATGATGATTTAATTGCCAAAACCGAAGTGATTTTGGCGCAAACTCTTGAAGAGCGTAAACAAAAACTGCTCGGTGCCGATTTTGTGGTTTTTGCCCCCGGAGGAGTGGGAACGTTAGATGAACTTGCCTATGATTGCGTTGCCATGCAAGACGGTTTGCTTACTATGAAACCGTTTATTTTTTACAACATTAACGGCTTTTTCCACCATCTGCTTGAATTTTTAAAATCTTTAAGCGCCGAAGGATTTTCCGATCCGGTGCCTTTTATTGTGGTTGATAACAGCCAAGAACTTGAAATTGCGTTCCGGCTTTTGAAACTGCGTTATAACAAATGCGCCGACGGACGCGAAGCTTATGCCAATGCGCGCCAACTGGTTTATGAATTGCCTTATTTTATTAAGCGTAAAGAAAACAAAAAAGTTTTGGTTGAAGATATTTGGGCAGAAATTCAGCAAATTCGCACTTCCGGCACCTTAGAAGCGCGACAGATTTTGACAGCCGAAATTGAAACCGCGTATCTTGAAAAAGAAATTGAGCGTATGTACAATCGCTTGGCAAAATCAGGACGCGATACTTCGGTTGTCAGCGATAAATTAACCCGCTTAAAGCTCCGCCGCCAAAAAGCCCAAAAAAACATCCCTAATTTGTAAAAAATAGTAA
>CALETM010000206.1 GCA_937920765.1 uncultured Alphaproteobacteria bacterium
TTATAATATTAAGCAACAAATAAGGAGTTTTTGTTTAAATGATTGTAAATGCTGTAAAATTAAAAATTATTGTTGCGATTCTGTTTTTCGGACTCGCGGCATGTGCTTCTAAGCCCTTAGATTTAAACGGCGTAGACGGTTCGCCGGTACCTCCGGCATTTGCCAACTTTCCGGATATTCCGTTTCCGGAAAAAGCTTTTCTTGAGCTTGGCGATACCAAAGCCTTAGGCAGCGGCGAAAACTGGATTGGCAGTCTGGTATTTACCGCGCCTTATAATGCCAGCCGCGTTTTTGACTTTTATGTATTGGAAATGCCTCGGAACCGATGGACTGAAATTGCCGTGGTTCGCGCCCGTATAAGTCAGATGACTTATTTCAGAGATAAACGCGCTATTCAGATTTTAATAGAATCGACCGGCGATAACGACTCGCGCGTTACCATTACCGCAATTCCGAATCAGGCGGCGCTCGGATAATCCGCACGTATATATACTATTTAAAAGGAATCTGTAGATGAAATTTAACTTTTTTACTTTTGGCGGCTCGCAATTTTGGGAAGACGTATTTTTTTATCAAAAATGGCGTATTCAGCGCAATTGTCATTCTAAAATTTATCGATTGCTTGACAATTGGGATATTAAAAGAGCGGAAGGATCATTTGAAACTTGCCGCAAAGCATTTGTTAAATTTATTGAAGTGTATGAAATTCCGCGCCAAAGTGGAGAATTGGTAATTTTGCTGCATGGACTTGGCGAAACAAAAAGCATTTTCCGCCCGCTATGGAAGATATTGGTTAAAGAAGGTTACAATGTTGCGGCCATTAACTATCCGTCGACTCGCAAACCGATGAAATATCACATAAGACAGCTTGAATTTTTCTTGAACCACTGCGAAGATATTAACAAAGTGTCATTTATTACCAAAGGAGCAGGTTGTTTGCTGCTAAGAATGCTGATTGCCAACACCTATGGTTGGCAGGACAACTTTAAAATCAGCCGAGTTATAAATGTTAATCCGATTAACCGCGGAAGCGACTTTTTTGACATAATTTCGCGTTTTGCTCCGTTTAACTGGCTGTTAGGGCCAATGTTAAAAGAATGTCGTCCGCTTGACGCGCAATCAATCTCGCGTCTGCCTGCCGAAATTGATACCGGTTTAATTTTTTGCGAAACATGGCCGGAAAAAATATTTTCACCAATTACTGAAAAATTTAAGGGTATGCCGTTAAAGCTTGAAGTAAGCGAAAAAGATTTTGCTTCTAAAATAACCACTATTAAAAC
>CALETM010000207.1 GCA_937920765.1 uncultured Alphaproteobacteria bacterium
TTTTACACCACACCATGTCATATTCGGGCTTGACCCGAATATCCAGGTGGAAAAACTTTGCTAATTGGTTTGACCTGGACACTCCGATCAAGTCGGAGTGTGACACTTTAGGAAAGAACGCGAGCACCGGAAGAAGTATGGTGGAAATGTTAGGGGTGTTAGCAATAATAGGTGTCTTATCCGTCGGGGCGATTGCCGGTTATTCTAAAGCGATGATGAAATATAAGCTCAACAAGCAAGCTGAGCAAATCAGTTGGCTGTTAAACGTTGCATATCGATATAGAAATAATTTTGGAAAAAAGCATATGAGTTTGGTACCTTATTTTATTAAACTTGGTGAGATACCTGAAAATATGATTAAAGATAACTCTAGTTATGTTTATGATATTTTTGGCTCTAAAATTATTATAAACATTAGCGGATGTTCATCAGCCGGAATCTGTGGTAGCATAATAATGGACTATAAAACAAATTCACCCTCCTCTTTTGAATTATGCCAAAATCTAACCAATATTGCTAAAGAATTTCATGACGAATTAAGCGTATTTAATGTTGCTAGATATAAAAGTGGTGCTGATAGGAGTGAATATGCCGAAGCTTATAACGGAACAAAATTCTGTACTAATAACAAGCGTTGTATTCGGGATATAACTCAAGAACAAATTTACGAACTTTGCCGCTATTGTCGGGATGATGACAACATATGTACTATTTATTACGCAATACCTATTAACTAAGTATGATTTAATATTTATATCTGAAAAACAACCTCATCTATGGCAAATAAGGCAGATACAACGTGTTTTTGGAACGTGGTGTACAAATAGTTACATAAGAAAAAAATTACAAGCAGATGCCTGCTAAACGCGAGCAAAAGCTAATCCTTTGCTATATCATACCCATTATCGGCATCGGCAAACGAGTTTACCACGGCAAAATCAGCTGAATCGCATGAAATAATCCGGTATAAAACATCGCCTTTGGCAACTTCATCGCCAACTTTTTTCAAAAGATAAACACCGGCGCCGGAATATTGTATTGCGCCGGCGAGCATCGCAATTTTACGAATAATTTTATTATCAATCGCCATAATTTTGCCGCCGGTTTCTGCCGTTACATCGCGTATTAACGTACCAAAATCGGATTGTTCCGCCCTACCCTGCGCGGTAATAATTTTATCAAAGGCTTCCAATGCCCGACCTGAAGTTAAAATCTCTTTGGCTGCCTCATAGCCTTGTCCGCCCCGCATAGCCGGATCAAATTCAAGCACGCGCCCTGCCAAAAACAAGGCTTTTTCAAGTAACCCTTTCGGCGCGGTATCTTTATTGCGCAAAATACGCCTGATGTCGCGAGCTTCAAGCAACGCCCCCACTCCAGCGCCGACCGGCTCGCGTCCGTCGGTTATCACCACATCGGTTTTAAGCCCCAAGGCATCGCCGGCATATTCTATCAGCTTGCGGGCATGAATTGCCTGTTGCGGAGTTTTAATTAAGGTTTTCGGCCCAACCGGAATATCCACCACCAAGTGTGTAATTCCGGCCGCTGCTTTCAGCGCCAACAAACGCACAATGGTATAAGCCTCGTCTTTGATATTCAAATAAGCCGCCACCGACTGCAAAACTGAAAGCGCCTTATAAACCGATAAAGCTTTATAGCTGACCACCGCTCCGCGATTTTCTTTAATTAGACGCGCCAATTCCACCGGATTTTTATCAATATCGGCAAAAACCCGCATCGTGTGTGCCGACCCGAAGCATGAAGAAACTTCCGGCACCACCACTTTCGGCATCGGCATTCCGTACGCTGCGGCAATCGCCGTTACCAATAAATCGGTATTATTCCCCGGAATATCGCCTAAAGTATAACAGTCGGCAACAATATCTTCTTCATCCCAAAATAAATTTTTATCAAATAACAAAGCCTGTACAAATGAAACTATTTCCGGCGCAGTTGAAAATGCGCTGAACGAACTTAAAAACGCCGCAATATCTATATTAGAATACTTGCGTTGCAAAATATCTCCGACAATAGATTTATATTCTCCGGCAGTTAAAATGTTGCCCTGTATTTTGCGCTTTACCGCTTTTATGCTTTGCGGCGCCTCCGCAAGCACCAAAGTAACGCGCGAACCTTCGGGAAGCCCGAGCATATCAAACGCCTCAGCATTTAATCCCAACTCATCAGGCTGAACCAGCGAAATGTCATCGGTCACTTGCAAAAAGGCATTAAGCGTAACCGCCCCGCCATGAATTTCAACCCGCGTCATCGTTCGTATATCATCGGTTTTATAAGCCTCGCAATCAGTGTGCACATAGGCAATGTTTTCATTAAACGAACGAATGGGAACATATTTTAAGTTAAGCATAAAAGCCTCCGTTAAATGGCATAATATTATATAATTATAATCGGGCTATCGTTTATTTTTGGTAAATAAAAAATAAGCTTAACTCAACCAAAGTTCAGATTGTAAACATGCTTTGGCGCAATATATCTGTAAACGCTGTAACATACAACGTTTAACCATTATTTTAGGAGAAAATAAATGACATGCGGATGCAGCGGTGCAAAACCGTCTTCAAAAAACACCAATTCTTCAACCGTAAAATCTGAAAAATCAGCTTCTGCGGAAAAAGAACACAACAAATAAACGGTTAATCCCTCGTTTTCCCCGCTATGCGCAATGAGCTGCCCGATTTCAGGAACAGCGCGTATGGCGGGGTTTTATTTTGCCGTCCAAATTGCTGAATATATGCTCTGCCAAACCAACGACAATATTATAAACAACTTCTTTATCATACAATGTAACCGCATTATTTTAAATAAGCGGTTATTGTTTATGGCAAAAGCAAAAATTTTCTGCAAAGATAACAAAAAAACTCTTGCATTTATATTTTTTTTATTTTACATATAACCCATCGCCAAGTTATTGGGGTGTCGCCAAGTGGTAAGGCATCGGCTTTTGGTGCCGACATTCGTAGGTTCGAATCCTGCCACCCCAGCCAGAAAGCGCGCTCAAAACTTAATATGGTTCATTAGCTCAGGCGGTAGAGCACATGACTTTTAATCATGTTGTCCGGGGTTCGAGTCCCCGATGAATCACCACCGCACCTTTAGCTCAGTTGGTAGAGCCTGTCTCTTATACACATCTCCGAG
>CALETM010000208.1 GCA_937920765.1 uncultured Alphaproteobacteria bacterium
GATTAGAGTTAACATGGCCGGGAAAAGAAGACAGATTTAACCCAGAACCACGGATTTTGCTTGAAGATAAGGAAAAGTCATTTTCTTATGAACCGACTGAAAAAGGTGCGGTTGAGCCAACTTATGACAATATGCTGATACACGGTGATAATTTGTTGGCATTGAAAGCGTTGGAGCAAGATTATACCGGTAAAGTAAAATGCATCTATATTGATCCGCCGTATAATACCGGCAATGCTTTTGAACATTATGATGACGGTTTGGAACATTCTATTTGGTTGTCGCTAATGCGTGACCGATTGGAAATTTTGAAAAGATTGCTAGCGGAAGATGGTAGTATTTGGATTTCTTTAGACGATAATGAACAAGCATATTGTAAGGTTTTATGTGATGAAATTTTCGGACGGCAAAACTTTGTTTGTAATGTTATTTGGCAGAAAAAATATGCTCCACAAAATGATGCTAAATGGCTTTCCGATAACCACGATTTTATCTTAGTTTATGCAAAAGAAAAAAATAAATGGATACCTAACTTGCTTCCAAGATCTGCTGAAATGGATGCAAGATATAAAAATCCAGATAGTGATTCACGCGGCGTATGGCAATCAGATAATTTATTGAGAAAAGATGAGCAAAAATCTGGACTATATACTATTATAACGCCTAATGGAAGAGAATGCAATCCTCCCGCAGGAAGAAGTTGGCGAGTTCCTGAATACAAATATTTAGAAATGGTTGCAGATAATCGTATTTGGTTTGGTTCTGACGGGAATGGAGTTCCGCGTATTAAAAGATTTTTGTCGGAAGTAAAGCAAGGTATGACCGCTTTAACAATATGGCCTTATGAAGAAGTCGGTCATAATCAAGACGCACAAAGAGAAGTTAAGCAATTTAACCCTACTGATATTTTTGCAACACCAAAGCCAGAAAAGCTTATTCAACGAGTGTTACATTTGGCCTCTAACCCTGGTGATTTAGTCCTTGATAGCTTTTTAGGCTCAGGAACAACAGCGGCTGTTGCTCATAAAATGGGGCGGCGTTGGATTGGTATTGAAATGGGTGACCACGTTTATACGCACTGTATTCCGAGATTACAAAAGGTAATTAAAGGCGAAGATGCCGGCGGTGTAACCAAATCAACCGGTTGGCTTTGTGGCGGTGGCTTCAAATTTTATGAATTAGCGTCATCGTTAATTATTAAAGATAAATACGGACAACAGATTATATCTGATAAATACAACGCCGATATGCTCGCCGAAGCGATGTGCAAAATTTTGGGCTATCACTATAAGCCGGACGCTGAAAAGTATTGGAAACAAGGCTTTTCGTCCGAAAAGAGCTTTATTTATACCACCACAATGAGCGTGCAAGAGGAATCTTTGGACAAGTTAGCCGCTGAAGTCGGTGACGACAACCTGCTTATTTGTTGCAGCGCCTTTGTCGGCAACAAAAATGCTTTTCCGAACATAACAGTTAAAAAGATTCCGTCCGCAATATTAAAGAAATGCGAATGGGGTCGCGAGGGCTACCCTCTCAACCTCTCCAAATACACCCCAAAAGACGAAGACTTTGAATTTGACGAGGGGGAATAAGATATGGCGGAGATGTATTGGAATATTGGATTGAATACTGTATCTATTATAGCAGGAATATGGGGAATCTGGTATTTTTTGTTTATTCCAAAACTTAGATATAAAGTAGAAATCTTTCCGATTATTCGGCCTACATTGCCTTTGGATAAATTAAAGATCTTATTCACAAATAAGCCGATTAAAGAACTTAGTATCGTCTGTATTTCAATATACAATAAAGGAATGGGAATTGCCGATAATTTTGTGACACCAATTACAATATCTAGCAACAAGCGAATATTAGATTTACAGCTTAGTAAAAACGCTATGGAGGCAAAAGTTGTAAAAAAATACAAAATCTTAAAAGATGAGAAATCAAT
>CALETM010000209.1 GCA_937920765.1 uncultured Alphaproteobacteria bacterium
AATATGCCGTGCCCCAACCGGCTGATTTAGCCGCTGTTTTCAAAACGGAATATAAGGCGCCGTATTTTTTGCTTAATTTGTCGTCTAAATTTTTAACGCGGGAACTGAAGGCTTTAGCCGGAGCTTCATATCCGGGTTTTTTACCTTCAACTTTAACGGCGCTTTCAAGGCGGTTGGTTTTAGCAGCCTGCCAGCCGACAATTGATTCCTGATTAACTTTTATCGGCTTTTTATCTTTAGCGGCGGCCGCCATTTCGTCAAACATTTTGCCGAAGTCTTTTTCCGAAATTTGCCCTTTGGAAACTTTGTCGGCATAAACAAGTTGTACCAAATTGTTTCTTAAACGGTCGGCGTATTCTTGTTTAAAGTCTTCTGTGCTGATGCCGTTGCGCGAAGTGTTGGCCAAATATATTTCAGTTTCACGCCTGATTTGTTCGCGGAACAAATCAAGGTCGCTGTCTTTGGTGTTTTGGTCAACGGTTTTGCGTCCGAAAGCTTTTAATTCGCCTTTGATTTGCAAGCTGTTCAAAACATTGTAAATGTCTTGAAATTCTTTATCTTTAACCGGAGCTTGCAGTTTGTAGGCGGCGCGAGCATCGGCTAAAAGTTGTTCTTTGTTTTTAATTACAGAATCTTTTAAGGCTTGCGGCGAAGTTTTTACGGCGTTTAACAGATATTCAAAGTTTTTGAAGTCTTTGTGTTCAAGGGCAGAGGTGCTTTTAACACGCGTCGCGGCCATTTCCAACAGCTTTTTGCGGCGGTCTTCATCTAAGTCTTTGCATTGTAATGCTCCTGCCAAAACCGATAATTCCGGCACGGATTTAGAAGCTTCAGCGCTTTCAATAATTCCGACAACGTCTTGTAAGTCGGTAGGAGCTTGCAACTTTTCAGGGCGGAGCTCAAGAGCAAAAATTTGCCCGTCGGAAGGCATGCCGTCAAGCATGGCAATGTTTTGTTCAACAATTTCCGGAGCTTGCAGGTTATCTTTGTCTAAGCCGTAAGTTTCTTCAAAAGCCGTAATTTCTTGTTTAATCTGTTTAAGCGCGGTGTCTAAGATTTGCGTATTTTCTTTAACTTTATTACTGTTGGGGTATTGTTTTACGAGTTCGAGCAATTCGCTAAACGCATAAGCTTCTTCAATGCCGACAACGCTTTCTTTGCCGTTTGCGCATTTTTCGGCCTGTGATAAAATGTGTTCGTCAAGCACAATGCCGGCCGCAACGGTTTGCTCGTTCGGACGGGCGTTTAGTGCGCGGCGCAAAGTTGCCAATTCGGACGGTTGCAAAGTATTCAGCTTTTTCATTACTTCCAGAGCATTATATTTATTAATCGGCGCTTTTTCATCGTTAATATCGGCCAGCTCGGTAACTGTTTCCTGAGGAGCTGCAGAAACATTTTCCACCGGTTTTACATCGGCAGTATTTACCGGTTCGGGAGCGGCGGTGTTTTCAGCTTGAGGAGCGGGAGCCGCAGCCGGTTCAGGCGCAGCGGCATTGCCGGCTGATTGCAGTTTGCTGATTTTATCCATTAATTCGCCGTTTTTGCCGTCAAACTTGCCCATATTGCTACTTGCGTAAGCAGATATTAAGCCTTTAACGCTGTCAAGTTCATAAGGCGACATTTTTTCCAAATCTTCAGGAGATAAAGCCTCAAGTTTTTCTTTGGCAAGGTCTGCCAAAATGTTATAAGAAGGTTGATTTTTTGCATTTTCGGCAAAGTTGTTTTTTTCTGTTTCAAGAGATTTACGCATATCCCAAATATTTTCAACTGTTAAAGTGCCGTAATCAACAGTTTCAAGGGTGTTGCGAACTTCTTCAGCAGTTAAATTTTTATAATCAGCCATAATATTTCTCCTCAAAAAATAACTCATATTAATTGCAGTATATGCGAAACGGGTTAAAAAATCAATAAAAATGTAAAATTTTGTCAAATCTAAATATGTTAAAAAAGTCTTGACTTGTGGGGGAAAAGCTTGTATAAGCAGAACAAATTTGTAAAATTTTGTATACATATCCACTCCAAGGAGTGCCGCCAGTCAGCGAGGGTTCGCACACTGGCGTGCAATATTTTATATAAGCGCGCTTGTTTGAAGCGGTTGTATACAAGGTTTTAACGGAAATAAATTAAACCGGTTGCGACCGACAAGGAAAGATATTTAATGTTTGAGGCTTTGACCGATAAATTAACTTCAGCTTTTGCCAAAATTACCTCGCGGGGTGTTTTGAGCGAAAAAGACGTTGATGACGCTATGCGCGAAATCAGAATCGCGCTGTTAGAGGCCGATGTTTCATTGCCGGTGGTCAAACAATTTATTGCGCAGGTTAAAGAACAGGCTTTGGGCGAAAAGGTTATTAAATCGGTTCAGCCTGGGCAGATGGTGGTTAAAATTGTGCATGATGAGCTGGTTAAGCTGCTTGGCGATGAATCGTCAGCGCTTAATTTTAACGCTCCGGCGCCGGTGGTGTTTTTAATGGTAGGTCTGCAAGGCTCCGGTAAAACCACAACCTCCGCTAAAATAGCCGCCCGCTTAAAGAAAAATAAAAAAGTTTTGCTGGCCTCGCTTGACGTTTATCGTCCGGCGGCGCAAGAGCAGTTGGCGCAGCTCGGCAAACAGATTAATGTTGATGTACTGCCGATTGTTAAAGGCGAACAGCCGCTTGAAATTACCAAACGCGCCTTAATTGAGGCTCGCAACGGGGTTTATGACGCGCTGATTTTGGATACGGCCGGCCGCCTGCATATTGATAATGTTTTAATGGACGAGGTTGCCGCGGTTAAAAAGCTTGCGGCTCCGGTTGAAACTTTGCTGGTGGCAGATGCCTTAATCGGGCAGGACGCCTGCAATGTTGCCAAAGAATTTAATGAAAAAGTCGGCATAACCGGTATTGTGTTAACCCGTATTGACGGTTCGTCCCGTGCCGGCGCGGCATTGTCCATGAAAATGGTTGCCGGAGTGCCGATTAAGTTTTTGGGCGTGGGCGAAAAACTTGACGAGATAGAAGAATTTCATGCCGACCGAATCGCCGGCCGTATTTTAGGACAGGGCGACGTGGTTTCCTTGGTTGAAAAGGCCATGGAAAAATTTGATAAAGCAGAAACGGAAAAAATGACGGCAAAAATGATGCAGGGTCATTTTGATTTAAACGATATGCTTAATCAGTTGCGGCAGATAAAAAAATTGGGGAGCATGGGGAGCATTATGGCAATGATTCCGGGGCTTTCCAAATTTAAGAATCAGATTGAACAAGCCGGTATCGGGGATAATCTGATTAAAAAGCAAGAGGCGATTATTCTTTCCATGACTAAACAGGAAAGAAAAAATCCCGATATCATCAAGGCTTCCCGCAAAAAAAGAATTGCGGAAGGTTCAGGTGTGGAAGTTCATGAGGTGAACAAGCTGCTTAAATCATACGAGCAGATGTCAACCATGATGAAGAAAATGGGAAAATTCGGCGGAATGTCAGGGTTTTCTCAAATGATGAAAAGAAACTCGGCGGGCGGTATGTTCGGCGGGTTCGGAAAACGGTTTTAGGCTTTAGCCATAAGGCTTAAAACTTTTAAGTTAATTAATTTTAGAAAGGACAAAATAAAATGGCAGTTCGTATCAGACTTTCAAGAGGCGGTTCTAAAAAACGCCCGTTTTACCGTATCGTTGTTGCCGATCAACGTGCACCGCGCGATGGTAGATTTATTGAAAAATTAGGCACCTACAATCCGTTGTTGCCGAAAGATCATGCCGAGCGCATGGTTGTTGACCAGGAAAAAGTTGCAGAATGGCTCAAAAAAGGCGCTCAACCGACTGAAAGACTTCAGAAGTTGTTTGCAGGTTTGGGTTTGTGCTCTGCTCCGGTTATTCATGATCAGCCGAAAAAATCAGCTCCGCGCGCTAAAACGGTTGAAAGAATGAAAGAAAAAGAAGCTAAAGCCAAAGCCGCTGCCGAAGCAGCTGCCGCTGAATCTTCTGCTGAATAATTATTTAAGGTTATTTTAAAGGCAACCGGTAATGACTGCAATGAATGAAAAACGAGTTTGTTTGGGAGCTGTTGTCGGAGCTCACGGCATCAGGGGTGAGGTTAAAGTTAAAAGCTGGACCGAAACCGACCGTGACATCGGAGCGTATGGCGCTTTGCAAAACAAAGACGGCACAAAATCATTTGTAATCAAAGTTACCGGCCATAGTAAAGAATTGTTGCGCTGCAAAATTAAAGGGGTTGACGACCGCAATGCCGCTGAGGCTTTAATCGGAACGGAACTTTATGTTAATCGCGATGTTTTACCGCAGCTTGAAGAGGAAGAATATTATCAGACCGATTTAATCGGGCTTAATGTGGTAGAGCAATCTTCAGGCCAAAACATCGGAATGGTGGCGGGAATATATAATTTCGGCGCCGGTGATATTTTGGAAATTAAACTGAAAAGCACCGGTAAAACCGAGATGATTCCGTTTACCAAGCAATATGTTCCGGAAGTTAAAATAGCAGATGGCTGCGTGGTGGTTTCAAGCGCTTTAATTAATTTTGCTGACGATGAGGAAAGCGGTAATGAAGGTTAAAGTTCTAACCATATTTCCTGAAATTTTCCCCGGCTTTTTGGGTTATTCGTTAACCGGAAAAGCATTAGATGACGGCAAATGGTCATTGACCGCAGTTAATATTCGCGATTACGCATTTGATAAACACGGGTCGGTAGATGACACGCCATGCGGCGGCGGTGCGGGTATGATTATGCGTCCTGATGTTTTGGGCGAGGCTCTTGCTCATGAATATCACGGCGGGCGGCTGATTTATATGAGCCCGCGCGGCAAGCCTTTAACTCAAGCCTTGGTGCATGAGTTGGCGGCAGAGCCGGAACTTACCGTAGTGTGCGGCAGGTTTGAGGGTGTGGACGAGCGAGTGCTGGAAGCTTATAATATTGAAGAAATAAGCATCGGCGACTACATTTTAACCGGCGGCGAGCAGGCGGCAATGATTATGCTTGATGCGGTGGTACGTTTGTTGCCGAAAGTTTTGGGCAATGAGCAGTCAACCGAAGATGAAAGCTTTGAAAACCAGTTGTTGGAATATCCGCAATACACAAGGCCGGTTAGCTGGCAAGGGCGTGATGTTCCGGAGGTTTTACTGAGCGGGCATCATAAAAATATTGAAAATTGGCGCAAAGAACAGTCTTTAAAAATAACCGAAAGTAAGCGGCCTGACCTTTTTAAAAAATATCTTGATTCTAAAAAGGTTTAGGTATATAAGGTAACAAATTTTGTATAAAATAAGGGTAAAACTGATGAACATTATTGAAAATATTGAAAAAGAGCAGATGGAAAAGCTCACCGAAGGTAAAAACCTTCCTGACTTTAAAGCCGGCGATACCTTAAAAGTTCATACCAAGGTAAAAGAAGGCGATCGTGAACGTATTCAAATTTATGAAGGCGTTTGCATTGCTCGTAAAAACGATGGTTTGAACTCATCTTTCACCGTTCGTAAAATTTCTTTCGGTGAAGGGGTTGAGCGTGTATTTCCGCTTTATTCTCCGAATGTTGCTAAAATTGAAGTTGCTCGTATCGGTAAAATACGTCGCGCTAAATTGTACTTCTTGCGTGCATTGCGCGGTCGTTCAGCTCGTATTGCCGACGATTTGTCCGCGGCTTCAAAAGCTGCAACTGATAAAGCAGAATAATCAGCTTGCAAAAAGTTATGTAAAAAAGCGCCGCTGTTTGTGGCGCTTTTTGTGTTGCACGTTTATTTATAGAATATGCGTATAAGGCAAATACCTTCTTTACAAGTTTGGCAGGCTTGTTCAAGCTTGTTAATATTTAAGTTTCGTAAACAGTCGCGGTTACCGGTGCAGTAGCCGTCACCATAAAAAGTATACAAATTATCTGAGGGGTGTCCGCTATCGTCGGTGTAAATTTTATAGGTACGCACGAAATAAAGATTAGCGGCATTTTCTTTGACTCTGTCTCTTATACACATCTCCGAGCCCACGAGACGCTA
>CALETM010000210.1 GCA_937920765.1 uncultured Alphaproteobacteria bacterium
GTCAGATGTGTATAAGAGACAGATCTTCTTTATATTTGTGGCTGACTTTTTGCTGAACCGTTTTTTGATAACGGACGGCAACCTCGTTTATGCCGTTAAAGCGTTCTTTTTCAGCCATGCTGATTTCAGTAAACATATTGTTTACGGTATTAAACGCATTTGGAGCCGTTTCATCAAAACTGTGGTCAATTTTACCGATTAGGCGCAAAAAGCACAGTTTGTTGACCTCATCTTGTTCCGAAAATGCTGTTTGGGCATCAAACTCGTTATACGATTCAACTAAATACTCATCATTAATAAGATTAATGCATTGGTCATAAGTTCCGTCTTTATTATCAGGCAGAATACGCAACGGGCGATAGCCGTCATCTTCAATGCGGCGGGCTTTATCAAGTACGCGCATATCATAAAGATGAACGGCGTTTTCGTTAATCTGGCGCACGCGGTTTCCTAAAATTTTTATTTTAGCTTCACGTTGGCGAATTTCGGACGGTTCAAGTAAATCTTTACGAGTCGCGAGTTCAGCCTCAATGGTGCGAATATTTTCATATAATTTATGAGTGCGGATATCGGCATTATACAAATCTTGCACTTTGAGCTGAATTTCAACGTTTAAAGTTTTTCCGTCAGTGGTTTTTTGATGCATAAACATTTTAACGTCGTAATAGCGCTTTTTGTTTTTGCTTAAAGGCATTTTAAAGCGATTACGAGTTTTTGACTTGTTAATATGTGCACGAGAATTTTTGGCTGAACAAGTTTCATTTAAAACATCATTAATACGACTGATTCCGCTTAAATATTTACTGGTAATGGTTAAGCGCAGAATATCGTTAAGCTTGGTGTTGCCTTTGGAAATATTGCATAATTTTTCGGCAAAAGCTTCGCGATCTTCACCGATAAAAACCAAATCGGCTGCTTGGATACATTCTTTGGCATAGTCTTTGTTATATTTGCTTTCAAGCTTTTCAATTGCGCGTTCGGCTTTTTTCATACGCGGAAAAATTACGTAAATCGGGTTGTTATACGCATCAACATACTCTAGGCGAGTGCATGTGAACGGAGTTACCGCTTTTAAGCCGTAATTTATCGGTTTGCCATTGATGTCGGTTTCGGTTTTACCGGTTGTGGGGTCAAAGGCACAGGTGCGGTCAGGGCGTTTGAAACATTCATAAACCGTGCGGTAAACTTCACGATAAACGTCCATGCCGTCAGTGTAAAAATCAAGTAAATAGTCGTAATCGGTATCATTGATGCGATGATTATCATGAGCGCGTTCAATCACTTCCAAATTGTGAGCGTTGATTTGGTTTTGAATATTATCAATCTCATCATTCGGGAGGTTTACAATCTCTTTAACGGTGTATTCTTTTTCCATTGCTGCGTCCTTTTGTCCAACATTATTAATATGGCACAAAATCAGCTGCTTTACAAGAGCTTTTTGCTTTATTTTTATGTTTTTGTCAAAAAAACATGGTTGACAGCAGCGGTAAAAGCGGAGTATGGCATAAAATATTAAACAGATGAGGAATAATATGGAAGTTAAAACCAACGCTTTGCGTATGCTTGATAAAATTAAAGCCGAATATAAGTGCTATCATTACACGCCGGACGCAACCTTAACCGGCGTGCAGATTGCCGCTGTTTTAGAACAGAATCCCAAGCAGGTGTTTAAAACTTTGGTTACAATCGGCAAATCGCGCCGGTATTATGTGTTTATGCTGCCGGTGGAGCGTGAACTTGACTTAAAAAAAGCGGCGGCCGCCGCCGGTGAAAAAGCGCTTGAAATGGTTAAGCAAAAAGAACTTCTTCCCTTAACCGGATACGTGCATGGCGGTTGCTCGCCGATTGGCATGAAAAAAGTGTTTCCGCTTATTGTTCATAACAGCGCCGCAGAATTTGCCACTCTTATTTTCAGCGCCGGCAGAGTGGGCTCGCAGGTTGAAACCTCGCTTGACAATTTGCAAAAGTTAGCGCCTTTTAAGCTCGCCGATATTTGTATAAACTAACTTTTTTATCCACAGAATATTAACTATTTTTTAAGATTGTGGAATTTTAGCAGAAATGTTGTAAAATCCTTGCATTAACCAACTGTTTGTGAGGAAAAGATGTTTTCAAAAAATAAATTCTTGCTCGCTTTTTTGGCAGTGATGGCACTGACAGGATGCGATGATAAAAAGGTTCAACAAAATCAAAAACCTTTGGACGCAGGTGTTGAAGTTATTTCGGCGCATGATGTTCCTCTTTCATTTGAATTTGCCGCCCGCACTCAGGGCTCAAAAGAAACGGAAGTGCGCGCGCGGGTAGGCGGTATATTGCTTAAACGCAATTATATCGAAGGTTCTGAAGTTGAAGAAGGCAGCATTTTGTTTGAAATCGACCCTGAACCGTATCAGGTGGCGCTTAATCAGGCGCAGGCCAAGCTTGAAAAAACAACGGCCGAGCTTAAAAACGCCAAAATTCAGTTAGATAGAACCGAAAAGCTGTTTAAGCAAAAATACGCCAGTGAAAAGGCTTATGACGATGCGGTTGCCAATTACGATTCGTTGCATGCGGCGTTATCTTCGGCGCAAGCCGATGTTGACGCGGCGCAACTTAATTTGGATTATACCAAAGTTAAAGCCCCGATTAGCGGCTTAACCAGTATGGAAGCGCAATCGGAAGGCAGTTTAATTTCAACCTCCGGCAATACCGGACTGCTTACTCACATTACGCAGCTTGATCCGATTTATGTTATGTTCTCACTCTCAGAAAACCAGATGGTTACAATGGGGCGTATGGTTGAAAGCGGACAAATCAGAAATCAGCCGAATACCTCTGATGCGGTTAAAGCGGTTAGAGCGGTTTTACAGTTTGGCGATGGTACTGTTTATAACCACACCGGTGAAATTAATTTTGTTAATCCGAGCATTGATTCTTCAACCGGAACCATTAAGTTACGTGCCGTATTTCCTAATCCTGATAAGCGTTTGCGCCCCGGTCAATTTATGCGCCTGACCGTTGAGGGGTTGGAGCGCGCCAATGCCATGACTGTTCCGCAAGATGCAATTATGCAAGGCTCAAAAGGCTCGTATGTATACAAACTTAATGATAAAAATCAGGTTGAAATGGTAAACGTTACAACCGGTATCTCAACATCTGACGGCAGCTGGATTATTGACAGCGGCTTAAATGAAGGCGATAAAGTTGTGGTTGATAACTTAATGAAAATCAGACCTGGCATGACGGTTAATCCGGTTAATGTCGCCGCACAAAATTCTAACCAAAAATAACAGGGGCTTAAATTATGTTTTCAAAGTTTTTTATTGACAGACCGATTTTTGCCACGGTTATTTCATTGATTGTGGTATTGGCCGGTTTGGTATCAATGAAGGTGTTGCCAGTTGAGCAATATCCTAACATTGTGCCGACCGAAATTCAGGTTACGGCGGTTTACCCCGGAGCAACGGCAGAAGTTTTGGCCGATACGGTTGCCGCGCCGCTTGAACAGGAAATTAACGGCGTTAAAAATATGATTTATATGTATTCAAACGCCACTTCTTCAGGCTATTTGACAATAGGCGTGGTTTTTGATATCGGAACCGATCCGGATCAGGCCACTATTGACGTAAACAATAAAGTGCAAATGGCGACGGCTAAGCTTCCGGCGGAAGTTACCAAACAGGGCGTTACCGTGCAGCAAAAGTCAAACTCCATTTTGCAGGTTGTGGCAATGCGTTCAACATCGGAGCGTTATGACACGGTTTATGTTTCAAACTATGCGTTGCTTAATGTGTTAGATGAGCTTAAACGTTTGAAAGGGGTGGGTGACGCCTCGTTGTTTGCCTCGCAAGATTATTCTATGCGTATTTGGCTTTCGCCGGATAAGTTGGCGGAATATAATTTAACTCCGCAAGATGTTATCAGCGCCATTCAGGAGCAAAACTCGCAGTTTGCCGCCGGTCAATTCGGGCAAGAACCGATGGACAGCTCGGTTGCTTACACTTATTCGGTTAATACCAAAGGGCGTTTGGTTAATAAAGAAGAGTTTGGCAACATTATTTTACGCAGTAATGAAATCGGCGGAGCTTTGCGACTTAAAGATGTTGCCCGCATTGAGCTCGGCGCGCAGGATTACAGCGTCAGCTCACGCTTTAACGGTGAAGAGGCGGTCGCCTTTGCAGTTTATCTGCAACCGGGGGCTAATGCGCTTGAAACGGCGGAATTGGTAAAGTCAACCATGGAAAGACTTTCCAAAAACTTTCCGCAGGGTATAACTTATGAAATTCCGTATGATACAACTTTATTCGTTGAAGTTTCCATTGAAGAAGTTATTCATACCTTTTTTGAAGCGGTGCTTTTAGTTATTGTGGTGGTTTATCTGTTTTTGCAAAACTTCAGAGCCACACTTATCCCGATTTTGGCGGTGCCGGTTTCAATTGTCGGCGCATTTGCCGGTATGTATTTAATGGGCTTTTCAATCAATCTTTTAACGTTGTTCGGCTTGATTTTAGCCATCGGTATTGTGGTAGATGATGCTATTATCGTGCTTGAAAACGTTGAGCGCTTGATGGAAGTTGAAAAACTTTCGCCGAAAGAAGCGGCAATTAAGGCGATGAAAGAAGTATCAGGACCGGTAGTCGCGGTTGCGTTGGTACTTTCATCGGTGTTTTTGCCGATTGCGTTTTTGGGCGGTATGACCGGCGTTATGTACAAACAATTTTCGGTTACTATCGCGGTTTCGGTTTTAATTTCAGCCATGGTGGCGCTGACTTTGACCCCGTCATTGTGCGCGCTGATTATTAAAAATAATCATAACAAAAAAGAACCGATGGCGTTTTTTAAGTGGTTTAACACCTTTTTTGAAAAAGTTACAAGCGCATACATTGCCGGCGTTGAATACTTTTTGACGCATCGCAAAACTGCGGTTTCGGCTTTTGTCGGCGTTTTGCTGTTGATTATCGGATTGTTTAAAATTATTCCGTCCGGTTTGGTGCCGACTGAAGATTTGGGTAATTTGCTGATGGCATACAGTATGCCGGAAGCTTCATCGTTGCCGCGTACCGAAAAATTTACCGGCGCGGTTTCAGATATGGTGCGCAAACACCCCGATATGCAAGATGTTTTGACGATTAACGGCTTTAATATGTTATCTTCAAGTCAAAATACCTATTCAGGCATCAGCTTTATTACGCTTAAAGATTGGAATTTGCGCAACAAGCCGGAGCAGTCGGCATCGGCGCTTGCCAAAACCTTTACTATGTATGGGTTAAGCCGTAGCGACGGTATCGGTTATGCGTTCAGTATGCCTCCGATTATGGGCATGAGTACAACCGGCGGTTTTGAAGCCTATATCCAAAACAAGGCCGGTAAAACCTCGCAGGAATTGATGGCAAAAACGCAAGAATTTGTTGACGCTGCCAATAAGCGTCCGGAGCTTGCCAACGTTAAAACTACGTTTTCGGTCAGCACACCACAATATCGAATTGACTTAGATCGTGAAAAAGCCAAAGCGCTTAATGTGCCGATTAACAGCGTTTACTCGGTAATGCAGTCTACCTTCGGAAGCCTGTATGTTAATGACTTTACCTATATGGGGCGTAATTTCCGCGTTACATTGCAATCAGAGTCGCGTTTCAGAAGCTCGCCCGATGATTTGCGCTATGTATATGTAAAATCAACTTCCGGCGAGCTGGTGCCTTTATCAACCTTAATTACGGTTGAACGAGTTACCGGTCCGGAATTGGTAAACCGCTTTAACATCTTTCCGGCCGCTAAAGTTTTGGGTGATCCTGCCTCCGGTTACTCTTCAGGTCAGGCAATTACGGCTATGGAAGAAGTTGCGGATGAGGTTTTGGGCGCTGATTACGCTTTGTCATGGATTGGATCGGCATATCAGGAAAAACTTACCGGCGGAGCTTCAACACAAGCCTTTATATTCGGTTTGATTATGATATTCCTCATTCTTTCAGCGCAATATGAAAAATGGTCATTGCCGATTGTGGTTATTTTATCGGTGCCGTTTGCGGTGTTGGGCGCTTTGCTTGCAACATGGCTGCGCGGGATTGAAAACGACTTGTATTTTCAGGTCGGATTAGTAACCTTAATCGGGTTGGCGGCTAAAAACGCCATCTTGATTGTTGAATTTGCGGTTATGAAGGTTGAAGAAGGCTTAACTTATGCGCAAGCCGCAATTGAGGCTGCAAAACTCCGTTTCAGACCGATTGTGATGACCTCGCTGGCGTTTACGTTCGGCGTTTTGCCGTTGGCGCTTTCAACCGGAGCAGGGGCGGCGAGCCGTCACTCTATCGGTACCGGCATGGTCGGCGGTATGATACTTTCAACCTTTGTGGCAACCTTGTTTGTTCCGATGATGTTTGCGATTATCGGCGAAACGTTTGATGAAGGAAATGTTAAACTGCGCAAAATAAATAAACGCGCGGAAAAATTAGGACGCCCGAAACTTAAACGCGCCATGCGTTAAATGTGGCTTTAAGTAAAACACACCCCGTCAGAGTTATTTTCCGGCGGGGTTTTGTTTTTTAATCAAAGTTGAAACTGGCGGAAACACGGCAGTAAGGACCGCTTTTGCATAAAGCGCAGTAATCATAAATATCACTTTTGGTAATTTGGTTTATGGTGGTTGCATTTAATATCGGAGAAGCAAAAGTACCGGTTTTACCTAGTTTAACACCGGCAGTATAAAGTTTTTCGCTATTGGCTTTAATCAGCTCAAACACATTATTGCATACATCTTGTTGATCAGGTTGATAGTAAACAACAATAGTGTAATTTGAAGATGGAGATTCATTACTTCCATAATAAGCAAGACTAACCTTATTACCAAAAACATCGTAAATTTGTAAATTACCATTCGGTTTAATCATTTCAAGCGGAATGGCATTCAGTTTGGTGAGCAAAGTGATTATAGAACTGTTTGTTGCAATATTGTTGCGGTCGCGGCCAAGCATTTCGCGGTAATGTTCTAATGAAAACAGAATTTGAGTTAATTGCTCTGATTGTTTGTTGAGCTTATATTTCATCATCGCTTTACTGTAACCGGCAATCGCCCCAACGCTCAGCACGCCGATTATCGCCAGAACGCCAAGCATCTCCACCATAGACCGACCTGATTGTGTATTCATGAGTAAAATCTCCTTAAAAAAGTTGGTTTTGAGAAGATTTTAGCTCGCGTTTTTTTTTTTGCAATATTTACGAGTCCGTG
>CALETM010000211.1 GCA_937920765.1 uncultured Alphaproteobacteria bacterium
GCTCGGAGATGTGTATAAGAGCCAGGATATACACTTTGCTGTTATGCCCGCCTGCAAGAAATTGTAGGCGGTTTTGCTGTATACAATAATCGGTGGTAACTTTTATGTTACCACCGATTATATTTGGCGCCCAAGACTTATCCTTAAAGGCGCCGTTGTTAGATACATTCAAGCCGATAAGTGGCGTACCTAACAATAACAATATAGCAATGTATCCGGCAGTTGTCAACCGAAATCTGCAAAATATAACTAAAGTATACGAAGGGTTAAACGATACGCAGATAAAAGCCTTAAATGATGCTCTTGTTAAAGCGTTGCAAAAGACCGGTGCCAGAGCCGGTACTTTTGAAAGTTTAACGGCGCTCAAGCGCGAAGTAAACAGCAAAGTGCTTGAAAATGAAAATCTTATGCCTATTAAAGAAGCTGTTGATAAAGCTTGGAATGAGGCTTTAGACGTTATTGTTAAGCAACAATTTAAGCCGCAAGGTTTGAATATTACACTGCCGATGCAAATGCAATATGGCAGTGCCTTGCTCAATAATACGTTTGATGATTATTAAATATTGAATGATAAAAAGCACCCGCCGATGAGAGTGTCTCCGGCGGGTAAATTATTTCCAAATTATAAAAAGACTACAACTTCCATCATCACAAGCATTGCAGAAGTTGTTGATTTTAGTTAAGCTTGCGCCATGTAAGCATTCTGTTTCGGAGCTACAGCTAGCATCGCCCCAAAGTCGTCCGACTGCAGATGTTTTATAAAGGGAAACAGCGATTAAGTTGCTTGCGTTTTCTTTGGCCGCAATAATAATATTACGGCAAATATCAACTCCTTGCGTAGATGGACTAAATTGAAAATATATCTGTCCGAAACTGTTTCTGCCGCCCCCATTAGAATATTCGGTATTATTGTAGGATATTGCAATGTATCCTTTAAACCAACTTTCTTCTAATAAATCGTTTCTGATATAGTGTATTCCGTCCGGCAATAAATTTAATTTATAAAATAATGTTCCG
>CALETM010000212.1 GCA_937920765.1 uncultured Alphaproteobacteria bacterium
ACTCCGCGTTTTTTTTTTGCAATATTTACGAGTCCGTGCTGTGCATAAGTTGTATATCCTGTGCAAATAAATTTCATCTTTGGCGATTGTAAAACGGTTTTTGCTGATTAGTTATATAGCATCTTTGTGTTTAAGGAGAGATGCTATGGATGAAAAAAATAAAATCGGCTTAATACCGGCAACTTTAATGGTCGCCGGTAATATGATGGGCTCCGGCGTGTTTATGCTGCCGGCCAATTTGGCGGCCATCGGTAGCATTGCTATTTTCGGTTGGCTTATTACCATTGTCGGCGCCATAGCTCTGGCGTTGGTGTTTTCAAAATTAACCCAAATTTATCCGGCGTCGGGCGGTCCGTATGCTTATGCCAAAAAGGCTTTCGGCAGTTATATGGGCTACCAGACCAATTTGGTTTATTGGCTGGCCAACGTGGTGGGCAATGTGGGCTTGGCGGTTGCCGGACTTGGTTATTTAACTACCTTTTTCCCAACCTTAAAAGATCCGTTGGTAATGGCAATGGCGCAAATTGCCGTAATTTGGTTTTTTACTTATGCCAATATTTTAGGTCCGAACGTGGTCGGCAAAATTCAGAGTATGACCACCACCGTGGCATTAATCCCGATTATCGGCATGGCGCTGTTGGGTTGGTTTTGGTTTAGCGCCGATACTTATATGGGCGGTTGGAATGTTACCGGCAAAAGCGACATCAGCGCCGTTGGTATGACCTTAAATTTTACCTTATGGGCGTTTATAGGGGTTGAAAGCGCTTCCGTTTCAACCGCAGTGGTGAAAAATCCGACTAAAAATGTGCCGATAGCAACCGTTGCCGGCGTGATTATTGCCGCTGTGTGCTATGTTTTAAGCTCCAGCGCAGTAATGGGTATTGTGCCAAGCTCAGAATTAATTTCATCTTCCGCGCCGTTTTCAACCGCAGTCAGCGCCGCGCTCGGACCAACTGCCGGAAACATTGTGGCTGCATGCGCCGCTATAGGCTGTTTAGGCTCGCTCGGCGGCTGGACGTTATTGGTCGGGCAAACTGCCAAAGCCGCCGCTGATGACGGCTTGTTTGGCAAAGTTTTTGCCTGCACCAACAAAAAAGGCGTGCCGGCTTCCGGTTTGGCGATTGTGGCCGGTATTATGACATTGCAGGTTCTTGCCACTATGTCGCCGACCGCCTCGCAACAA
>CALETM010000213.1 GCA_937920765.1 uncultured Alphaproteobacteria bacterium
ATCTGAATATTTATAAAGTGGCGCAAGCCGGTGAAAAAAATTGGCAAAAAGCATTTGAACAAACAAAAATCTATTTTTCGCGTTCGGGCGGTTCGGCGGAGCGCAAAGTTTACGGTTCATCGCTGATTAAAAATAACCTTACCTTTAAGGAAGGCACGGTGGTTAATGTCGGCAGTTTAACCTTTTTATCGCCGTTTGTGTGCAATGAGGTTGACGGCTTGCGTATGCGTATAAGCGGCATGAAAGCAGGTTACCGCAACGCGCCTACGCTTGACTTTACGATTAAAGTACAAAAATAAGGACTATATTTGATGACATTTATTGATATTTTGCTGCTTGCATTGGCTTTGGCGGTTGATGCGTTTATTGTGTCGTTTTCATACGGTTTGTTGTTTAGAAAAAATCGATTGTTAAATGCACTTAAATTGGCGGCATCGGTTGGTATCGGGCAATTTGTGATGCCGGTTATCGGTTGGTATTGCACAGTGCCGGTCAGCAAATATGTGGCGCAGTTTGATCATTGGCTTGTTTTTTTAACCTTTGGCGCGTTGGGCTTAAATGTGATTATTCATGCACTGGACGGCGAGCAGGAAAAGCTTGAAAAAAACTTAACGCTGCCGGTTTTGTTTATGATTGGGGTTGCCACCAGCATTGACGCGCTGGTTACCGGAGTGAGTCTTTATTTTGCCGAAACGCCGATTTTTTATGCGGCGGGTATTATCGGCACGGTTACGTTTTTGTGCTCGCTCATTGCATTTTACTTAAACAAAATGTTTAAGAAATTGCCGCAGCGGAAAATGGAAATTGTTTCCGGCTTAATATTAATTTTGTTGGGCGCCAAAATTTTATGCGAACATTTGCTTGGATAGCGACTGATTAACAGCTGCCTCCGTTGCAAAGGGTGTTAAACTCACCAAGCTTGCGCTCATACATTTCTTTATTTTCACCTTGGAGCGCCGCCGGTTTGCGGGCAATTGTATATTGCGGCAACAGGCGCTTAACTTCGGCTATCGGCTTGCTCCATTGTTCCGGTTTAATACGGATTTTTTTGCCTTGTCCGGCGGATACGCGCGGAGTAATCTCGCCGGTTTCGGCATCTTCAAACCGGTTTAAGGTAAGGCGCAGATTATCAAGCCCGTGCGGAATTAAAAAGTCGATATATTCGCCGCCGTTGATGTAGTTGCGAACCTCAAATATTGCATCGTCGCCCTGCCACTCAACAATAGAGCCGGCAAAAAGCCATTCGCCCATAGTGCGGGTGTATTCATAATTTTGGCTGATGTTGGTGAGCTTGCCGTCATGAAAACCAAGGCAGTAACCGCGGTTTTGCAGGGTGTATAAATCAGGCATATATTTGGTGTAATCCCATTCTTCAGGATTTTTATAGTAATCGTCAATAGCCTGACGATATGCGCGGGCAACCGTGCCGGCATAATATTCGGTTTTGTTGCGGCCCTCAACTTTGAGCGAATCCATGCCGATGCCTAAAATATCATTAAGGCGCGGCATTAAGCACATGTCTTTAGAGTTTAATAAATAGCCGCCGTGCTCGTCTTCAACCACTTCATAATATTCGCCGGGGCGGAAGTCTTCTTCAATTAAAAAGTCAAAAGCGTTTTTGTTGTCTTGATTAATTTCAACTTCTTTAACGGTGCCGTCTTTGGCTCGCAAATGCAACTTGTAATGCCAACGGCAACAATGCGCGCATTTGCCTTTGTTGGCGCTGCGGTCGGCTAAAAAGTTTGAAATTAAGCAGCGGCCGGAATATGACATGCACATAGCGCCGTGCACAAAGGTTTCAAGCAAAATATCGGGGCACTCATTACGAATTTGCTTCATTTCGGCAAAGGTAACCTCGCGACCCAAAACACAGAGTTTGGCGCCCATAGACTGCCAAAATTTAACGGTTTGCGAAGAGCATATATTGGCTTGGGTTGAAACAAAACGGTTTAATTCCGGCGCGTGTTCTTTAAGGTAATAAAACACTCCGGGGTCGGCAATTAAAACTCCGTCCGGTTTAAGCGCGCGCAAAGTTTCGGTAAATTGCGGAAGTTTGGCGGCCTCTTCATTATGAATATACAAATTGAGGGTTAAATAAATTTTTTTACCGTTGTCGTGGGCAAATTTGATGCCTTCTTCAATATCAGAGAGCGAAAATTTTGACTGTGTGCGCAGACTCATATCCGGAGTTCCGGCGTAAACAGCGTCGGCGCCGTACATAATGGCGGTTTTTAATTTGACTAATGAGCCGGCCGGAAGTAAAAGTTCTGATTTTTTCATAATGTTAATCCTTTGCAACAATAGCGGTGGTGAACGCTTTAAGTTTGCCCAACGGGGTTGATTTAATTTCAATTTTAGCTAAATACGGCAGACCGGAAGTTTTATCTTGCAAAATCCAGAAATAAACCGGACGGTCGGAAGTAGTGCTCCATAATAAATCATTATCATCTTCATCGTCAAGCGCGGTAACATGCATGGAGCATTTAAGCGCTTCGCCGTTAAAGGTAATTTCAGGGTCGTTTAATAATTCTTTGCCTTCATCGCTGATATTGATTTTGTAAGTTTTTTTGCCGTCAAAAACGGTTTTTTCCATGGCGCAGAATTTGTTGTTAATAATCTGATGGGTTAAAACGGCGAACACGGTTTGCATATCATATGCGTCAAAAGGCATTTCTGGCAGGGTTATATCTACCCGCTTGGGTTCGCCGTCTTTGGTGCTGAGGCGGTGGCTGATAATGCCGTGTTTATCAAACACCAGTTGTTTGGTGCGGGTGTGCGATTTGTTTTTGGTAACGTAGTTGTAATCTTTAGTGATAACTTTATTTTTTGTGAAAATGCCGGAGGAAGAATAGGAGGCGTTAAACTCATATAAATCGGCAAAGGTTCCGGCGGTGGCAACTGCTGATGAAAAATTGTACTTATTGCCGGTTAAATCATAATTCATGTTAACTCGCGCCGCGTCAAAAAAGCCGAGGCGCACATTTAATCGCTGCTCAATGCCGGCGCTGAAGGCGGCAGAGGGCAGCAGGCAGATAAAAAGTAAAAAAACGGCAATCTTTTTCATTGTTTTATGCTTTCTTAAAAGTTTGAGGCTATACTAGCAAAAAATTTGCAAGAATAAAGGAAAAAATGATGCCTGAAAAAATTTTAGTATTATCCGGCGGGTTTTCAGCCGAGCGAGAGGTTAGTTTGGTCAGCGGCAAGGGCGTGGCGCAAGCCTTGCGAGAGTGCGGATATGATGTTGTTGAGCATGATTTAACATCTGCTTATAAGCTGCTTGAAGCGCTTCAGGCGGAAAAGCCTGATGCGGTGTTTAACGCCTTGCACGGAAATTGGGGCGAAGACGGCGAGATTCAGGGATTTTTGGATATGCTGCAAATTCCGTATACGCATTCAGGCTTGGCTGCCTCATTTTTAGGTATGAACAAATTGTTTACCAAAGAAATTTGCCGCATGAACGGGATTAAAACCGCCGATTATCGGACTTTGACTTACGGCGAATTTAAAAAATGCGGTGCGGGTATGGATTTTCCGTATGTGATAAAACCGCAAAGCGACGGTTCAAGCGTGGGTGTTTTTATTGTTAAAAACAAAAAAGACGAAAGCAAAGTTTGTTATGATGACGATGCGTGCGAATTGCTTGCGGAAAAATATATTGCCGGTAAAGAGCTTACGGTGGCGGTGATTGACGGCAAAGCTTGCGGAGTGACAGAATTGCGTCCGGTTAAAGGATTTTATGATTATAAAGCAAAATACACCAATGGGGCGACCATGCACATCTTGCCGGCTGAAATTGATGAGCGCACCGCAAAAACAGCAATGGAATATGCTGAAAAAATCCATAAACTGTTGGGGTGCAATACGCTCTCGCGTTCTGATTTCAGGTATAACGATGAGGACGGCGTGGTGTTTTTAGAAATTAATACCAACCCCGGAATGACGCCGCTTTCATTGGTGCCGGAGCAGGCTAAATACGCGGGGATATCGTATCCGGAATTATGCAAAAAGTTAGTGGAGAAGGCGGCGTGTCGGAAAATAAAGTAATTGTAATTGCGGGACCGACCGCTTCCGGCAAATCGGCGCTTGCGATTGATGCGGCAAAATTTTTGCATGGGGCGGTGGTTAATGCCGACTCTATGCAGGTTTATAAGCATATGCCGATAATTTCAGCTTGCCCTGATGAAGCGGAACGGCAGATTGTGCCGCATTATTTGTTTGAAATTTATGAGCCGCAGGTGCGGGGCAATGTGGTTGATTGGCTTGAGCGCGCCGCAGAAGTTATAAAGCAACTGTGGCGTGAGGGAAAAACGCCGGTGGTGGTCGGCGGAACCGGCTTGTATTTAGATAATTTGATTAACGGCACCACCCCGATACCGGAAACTTCGGCTGATATTCGCGAACAAGTGGTGGAAATTTTAAAACAGCACGGCAATTTGCATTTATATAATTTGCTAAAGGAAGTTGACCCTGAAGCCGCGGAAAGGCTCAGCGTTAATGACACCACCCGTTTGCGGCGCGCGTATGAAGTTTGGCTCCATACCGGCAAGGCATTAAGCGAGTGGCACCGAATCCCGATGATAAAAAAACTGCCGGAAGCAAAATTTACGGTAATTAAAATCTGTCCGCCGGTTGCGGAGCTGGATGAGCGGTGCTATTTGCGTTTTGATAAAATGATAAAGCAAGGCGCCTTAAAAGAAATTGAATATTTGGCCGGTCTTGATTTGAATAAGGATTTACCGGCGATGAAAGCTTTGGGCGTGCCGGAGTTGATGGCGTTTGTGAAAGGCGAATGCTCGCTTGAAGAGGCGATGTTTAACGCCAAACTGCATACCCGCCAATATGCTAAACGACAGCGCACGTGGTTTAACAATAAGCTGAAAGCCGACTTTGAGCTTAAGCATTGTTACACCGGCGACTTTGCTGAAATTAAGAGTTGGTTGTAAAGATTATTCGTATAATAAAATCCCCACCGGCTAGTGGGGATTTTATTATCAATGTTATTTATACACACAGCGAACCGTCAACATGTCCACCATCACAGCAGCAATTACCGCTACTGCTTTCATAAATTTCTGAGCAGACGCCACTGCGGCCTCCATATGTTACGGATATTTTGTCGACTTGATATCTACCGTCGCCAATTTCTTCGCACCAATTGTTGCAAGTGGTTACGCTGTAATAGTTTGTGTTTACATCAGAACAGTTGACACAATCTTTACATTCGCTGTAAGTATCGCCAAGGTATGCCTTTGCTGTTTTGCATACTTCTCCACCTGTGCTATATCCATGGTCTTTGCAGGTTTTTGCAGTGCAGGTTCCGCGTAATTCATCGCCATAGTAACAAGAGCTGTAATTCCAACCATTGGCGCCGCTGCTGCCGCATTTATTTACGGAAGTATAAGCAGCATTACCAGAGCAAGTTTTTTCAGTGCACTTACCGCAGCCGTTAGATGATGAGAATATCCATCCATTGGCTTTGGTTGAGCCACAATCGTTGACGCTTTTAATATCTTCAGAATATCCGTCAGGGCATGTAAAGGTGCACTTACCGCAAGTCTTACCCGCTGAATAACCTGAAGAAGAATAAGTTTCACCGGTTTTGCAATTGGCGGCAGAAGCAATATCTGTTGAATATCCGTCCGGACAAGGAACTGCGGTGCAGCTGTAACACTTATCATCACCGGAGTAATAGGTGTTTTGAGGAGCGCCGGTTAAAACCTTGGTGTATCCTGCGCCGCAATTGGGGTTCGTATAACTGTCGGCAGGGCAATCTTTTTTATCGCAAGTTCCGCGCAGTTCATCGCCATAGTAACAAGAGGAGTAATTCCAACCATTGGCGCCGCTGCTACCGCATTTGTCTACGGAAGTATATTCAGCATTACCAGAACACTCGTTTTTGGTGCATTTACCGCATCCGTTAGAGTCTTTGGTTCCTAAAGTCCAGCCGTCGGAGCCGGTATCCCCGCAACCTTCAACTGATTTGGCATAACCGGTTGGGCAGGTACTTGCCTCGCAAGCGGTACCATCGCTTGTTTTTTGGTAACCGGTTTTGCATTTCCAGCCGCTTATAATATTTGATTTTTCACCGCACGCATCGCATTCTTTATATTCATATTCGGCATTATCCGGCAGATCTACATAGCGGTCAAGACACAAAGTGCCGCAAACGCAAGCGGTTTTGGCAGTGTTTAAGCGATAGCCGCTCTCACAGCCGGTGAGCTTTTTATAGGTTGCGTCAGCGGGGCATTTATCGCAAATGCCGTTTTCGGGGCAAGCAGTTAAGGGGTAATCGGAGCAGTCGGCAACCGGAGGAGTTGGATCAACATCGTCGGTAAAAGCAACACAGCTTTTGTAAGCGGTGTTAAACGGGCAGTATAAATAGTGTGTACAGTTGGCGGCATTGGCGTTGGTGTAGCCTAAGGCAGTGCAGTCAGAGGCGTTGTTGTTGCTTTGCGTGCAGTCAGCAGTGCCGCTTTTGCAGGTTAAAGCCAAGGCAGAATTTGCGTTTAAGGTTATAAACAATGAAAATATTAAAATAGCAACTGTACGCATGAAACTATACCTGTCTCTTATACACATCTCCGAGCCCACGAGACGCTACGCTATCTC
>CALETM010000214.1 GCA_937920765.1 uncultured Alphaproteobacteria bacterium
ATATTCGGGCTTGACCCGAATATCCAGGTTGAACAAATTTGCTACTTGGTTTGACATGGACACTCCGATCAAGTCGGAGTGTGACACTTTAGGAAAGAGCGCATCATTCAAGCCCGATAATGACGGTTTTTGTACCGGTCGGTCTATGGTTGAAATGCTCGGCGTTCTGGCCATTATTGGAGTTTTATCTGTCGGGGCGATTGCAGGTTACAGCAAGGCGATGTTCAAGTACAAACTTAACAAATTTTCGGAATCGTTTAACAGCTTAATTAACAGCGCTATTCAAATCGGGCCTGATTTGTCACGCTCTTTTTCCGAAAATGAAATCAGTACCGAAATTTTTTACAAATTAAATCTGATACCGGACGGAATGACTTATAAGAACAATCGCATATACGATATTTTTAATAACAGCATAAGCATTACATACTATTTAGAGCCGGTATATCAAAACCGTGAGTATTTTATCACTTGGTATATGGAGAGAGTAAACAATACCGTCTCTCAGCGCTCCATTGAAATTTGCCGTAATGCGGTTACGGTTGCTAAAGAAAACCACGAAAATATTGATGAAGTACAAATTCGCGCCGGCAACAGCGATGCAACTCACGGATTTGTCAATTCCGGTATTTTGCTTGGTGATTTATCAAAATATAACGGCACCAAATTGCGAGATGTCGGAGTTAAAGAAATTGATGATTTTTGCTCATCATGTAATTCCGAAAGCAGATGTTCTTTTTTCATTTTCTTTAAGGCTTAAGCAACACAAAACCGCCGCTTATTTTCATAAACGGCGGTTTTATTGTTGGTTTTGGCTTATTCGCCAAGGTGCGGCATGGTTGCTTCCGCTGCCAAAGCCTTAACAAAATCAGCAAGTTTAACAACTTCTTGCTTTTCAGAGCCAAGGCGACGAACCGTAACCGTGCGGTTTTCTTTTTCTTTGGCGCCGACAACGGCAATTACCGGTATTTTAGCCAAAGAATGTTCGCGAATCTTGTAATTGATTTTTTCATTGCGCAAATCGGTTTTAGCGCTCAATCCGGCTTTGCGGAGTTCTTTGGCAACTTCAGCCGCATAATCGTCAAAATCGCTTACAATCGGCATAACCACAACTTGTTCCGGTGAAAGCCATAACGGCAAGTGGCCGGCATGGTTTTCAATCAAGATGCCCAAAAAGCGCTCAATAGAACCGAACAAAGCGCGGTGCAACATTACCGGACGGTGTTTTTCACCATCTTCGCCGATGTATGAAATATCAAAACGTTCAGGTAAGTTCATATCAACCTGAATAGTACCGCATTGCCATTCACGACCGATAGCGTCTTTCAAAATAAATTCAAGTTTAGGACCGTAAAACGCACCCTCGCCCGGATTGATTTCATACTTGTAACCATGCGAGGTTAAGGCATTAGCCAATGAGTTTTCGCACAAATCCCAAATTTCATCTGAGCCGATACGATAAATGCTGTCCGGACGTGTTGAAAGATAAATTTTAACATCTTCAAAGCCGAAATCTTTGTAAATATCCAAAATCAGTTTCAAAGTGGTGATGCATTCTTCTTCCATTTGTTCCGGAGTGCAGAAAATGTGCGCATCATCTTGTGTAAATTCACGCACGCGCATCAAGCCCATTAAGGCGCCCGAAGCCTCATAACGGTTTACTTTACCAAATTCGGCAATACGCAACGGTAAATCACGGTACGACTTAATGCCTTGTTTGTAAATCAGCAATCCGCCGGGGCAGTTCATCGGTTTAATACAGAACCACTTTTTATCTTCAGTTTGACCGGAGTAGTTATGCGCGCCATACTTATCCCAGTGACCGGAAATTTCCCATAAACATCTGTCCATAACGCGCGGAGTTGAAACTTCGACATAGCCGTTATTTTCCTGACGATTGCGCATATATTCAATCAACTTACGATAAATTTTATAGCCTTTATCGTGCCAGAAAACCGCGCCGGGGGCATATTCAGGTTCAAAATGGAACAAATCCATTTCACGCCCCAATTTACGGTGATCGCGCTTAGCCGCCTCTTCAAGCATATCCAAATAAGCTTTAAGGTCTTTTTTGTCAGCCCAAGCGGTAGCATAAATACGCTGCAGCATTTCATTGTTGGAATCGCCGCGCCAATATGCGCCGGCAACCTTCATTAACTTAAAGGCATCGCCTACTTTAGCGGTTGACGGAACGTGCGGTCCGCGGCACAAGTCAGTAAAATCTCCTTGTTTATAAAGCGATATAACCTCATCTTCAGGCAAATCATTAATAATTTCAGCTTTATAATGTTCACCTTTATCGGTAAAGAATTTAACCGCTTCATTACGTGGCAACACAAAACGCTCAATTTTTTCATCGCGTTTAACAATTTCATGCATTTTGGCTTCAATTTTAGCAAAATCTTCAGTAGTGAACGGTTCTTTACGCGAAAAGTCATAGTAAAAACCGTTATCAATGGCAGGACCGATTGTAACCTGAACATCAGGCCACAATTCTTTAACTGCTTCCGCCATAATGTGTGAAGCCGAGTGACGCAAAATGTGTAATCCGTCTTTATCTTTGGCGGTAATAACGGTTACTGTTGCATCGGTTGTGATCGGAGTTGTTAAGTCTTGTAATTTATCATTAACTTTAACTGCCAATGCGGCTTTAGCCAAACCCGCGCTGATTTTGGCGGCAACATCATAACCGTTGGCGCCATTTTCCATTTTCATCACACTGCCGTCAGGCAACTTGATATTAACCATTATTTTCCTCTTTTCTTTAAAAATTTGTAACTAGTCCATATTAATCAATTCTTGATAAACTGCAATAGTTTTATCACACATAATTTCTTTGGTGAAATTTTGTTTAACATATTCAATTGCAGCCGCACCGATTTTCTCACGTTCTTCAGTAGTGAGGTTTAAAGCCCATTTCAAGGCTTCAGCCAGAGCGTCGGCATCGCCGCTGGCAAAAAGTCGACCTGTAACGCCGTCTTTGATGTTTTCGAGCGAACCGCCGATATTTGAAGCAATCACGATACGTCCCATAGCCTCGCCTTCTGCGGCAATACGCCCGAAGGCTTCCGGCTCGGTTGAGGCTGAAACCACAACGTCTGAAATCATCATCATGGCAGGAACATCGGTAACATTGCGAATAAAGGCAAAACGACCGTCAAGCCCCTGAGCGCTGATTGTTTCTTTTAATTCCTGAGTATAATAATCACGTCCTTGGTCATCGCCGACAAACACGCAAAAATAATCAGAATCTTTAATTTTTGCCAAAGCGTCAATCATCAGGCGCTGTCCCTTCCAACGGGTCAAACGCCCGATAAGCAGGATAATCGGTTTATCTTCGGGCAAATGATATTCTTCCATAAGCTTAATCATACGTTCAGCCGTCATTTTGTTCACATCAAATTTTTCCATATTAACGCAGCGGTGAATCAAACGAATCTTTTTTTCATCGCAATCATAATTTTTCAAAATGTGTTTTTTGATGTGATTAGAAACGGCAATTACCAAATCACCGTATGTCATAACGCGGTTATAATATTTTTTAATCCATTTGGGGCTTAAACCGTAAGTACCGTGAAAAGTGGTTAAAAACTTAGCTCCGGTTTTTTTAGCCGCCCAATAAGCGCTCCATGCCGGCGCGCGCGAGCGGGCATGCACGATATTAATGCCGTTTTCTTTGATTATTTTAACCAGACGGCGATAATTAAGCCATAATTTAAACGGATTTTTGGTTTTAAGCGGCAATGTAAAATGCGGAACTTTTATACGGTCAAGATTATATGCCAAACGTCCGCCGGCCGATGCCACAAAATTAGAAATTCCATGTTCTTGCAATGCGGTGGCAATTTCAATGGTGCCGATTTCAACACCCCCCTGATTAAGTTCCGGCAAAACTTGCAGAACAACAGGTTTTTTATCTTTATTTTTTTCCATTTTGATTATACAATCCCTCTTAATTTTAATTAACGGAGTTATTTTATATGCAAAAGCACACTTTTTCTAATGGTTTTACAACTGATTTTGAGTATATTCAAGCAGATTTTTCCAATAATGCAGAAATTACTTTAGTCTACACGCACGGATTTTGCGCCGACCCGTGGGGACGCAAGCCTGATGAAATAAAAGAATGGTGCGCAAAACACAATATTTCGTTTTATCGTTATGAACCTGTCTCTTATACACATCTCCGAGCCCACGAGACGCTACGC
>CALETM010000215.1 GCA_937920765.1 uncultured Alphaproteobacteria bacterium
GAATTAAGTAAAGGAAAATATTATGCCTGAAAATACTCATACCAAAATTTTAGCCACGGTCGGACCGGCCACTTCAACCCGCGAAATGCTTGAAAAACTGGTTGATGCCGGCGCTGACGCTTTTCGTTTTAACTTTTCGCACGGCACGCATGAAGAACATGCCGAACGCTATAATGTGGTGCGCCGAATTTCCGAATCGCGCAACCGCCATATTGCCATTATTGCCGATATGCAAGGTCCTAAGTTGCGGGTAGGGCGGTTTAATGGCGGAAAAATCACCTTAAAAGAAGGACAAACCTTTGAGCTTGATTTAGATGAAAAATTAGGTGATGAAACCCGTGTAAACCTGCCTCATAAAGAAATTTTTGCTGCCGTTAAGCCGCATGATATGCTGCTGTTAAATGACGGTAATATTGAACTTGAAGTTATTTCTTGCGATTCGTCGCATGCGGTAACCAAAGTTAAGGTCGGCGGCGAGCTTTCTGACCATAAAGGCGTAAATTTGCCTAATATATCTTTGCCGATTTCCGCTTTAACCGAAAAAGACCGCAATGATTTGGAATTTGCCTTAAATCTTGGGGTTGATTGGATTAGCTTGTCATTTGTGCAAAAAGCGCAAGATGTTAAAGAAGCCAAAGAAATTGTAGGCAACCGCGCTTTGATTATATCCAAGCTTGAAAAACCGAGCGCCATTGATGAACTTGACGATATTGTTCAGCTTTCAGACGCCATTATGGTTGCCCGCGGCGATTTGGGCGTTGAATGTCCGATTCAAACCGTTCCGGTATTGCAAAAACGCATTTTGGCTTCATGCCGTAAATATTCAAAACCGGTGATTGTGGCAACTCAGATGTTGGAATCTATGATTAATGCTCCGATGCCGACCCGCGCGGAAGCTTCCGATGTGGCAACCGCGGTTTATGACGGCGCCGATACGGTTATGCTTTCAGCGGAAACTGCCGTCGGTAAATATCCGGCGGAAGCTGTCGGCATGATGCACAAAATTATTGAGCAGGTTGAGCATGACCCGCACTTCAGCGATTGCATGTTAAAGTGTGAAAAAGAAATTTGCGAAAACGAGTCTAAGGGTATTACTTATGCCGCTAATGAGCTTGGCAAAGTTTTGCCGCATGTTGCCGCGATTGTTACCTATACCGCCTCAGGATTTACCACATTTTCAATGGCGCGCGAACGTCCTAATTTGCCGATTTTGGGCATAACTCCGAGTATTGCGGTTGCCCGTCAGCTTGGCATTGTTTGGGGTGTGCGCAGCTTTGTAAATACTGAAGTGTTCCAAAGCTTTGATTTAATGGAAGAAACAGCTATCCATTATGTTAAGCTTTGCGGATACGGCAAATCAGGCGACTATATTATTTGCACTGCCGGTTTTCCGCTCGGACGCAAAGGAACAACCAATATGCTGCATACGGTTCGTATTCCGTAACCGGCAGCACACATTAAAAAGCCGCCACTTAAAAATGGCGGCTTTTGCTATCTGAAATTAAATAACCTGTTCGCGGGTTTTCTTTAACACAATTTTCGGAAAATCTTCCGCTACTTTACCCAAATGCCATGCGTTGCGCGCTAAAAATACAATTGCGCCGTCATGGTCGTGGGCAATGTTCATTTGGTTGGCGTCCATAAACTTTTGCAGTTGGTCTTTATCATCGCATTCAATCCAACGCGCGGTAAAATATTGCGTTGGTTCAAACATAACCGGTATGTTAAATTCAGTGCGGATACGATCGGCCATAACTTCAAACTGCAAAACGCCGACCGCGCCGACAATCCACTCTGAGCCGATAATCGGCTTAAACACGCTGGCGCCGCCTTCTTCGGCAATTTGCTGCAAGGCGTTGCCAAGGTGCTTAGATTTAAGCGGATCAACTGCGCGAACCGATTTTAAGAGTTCCGGCGCAAAACTCGGAATACCGGTAAAATGGAGTTTTTCACCCTCGGTTAAAGTATCGCCGATGCGCAGCTGCCCGTGATTAGGAATGCCGATAATATCGCCGGCATACGCGTCTTCGGCGAGTTCGCGTTCTTGCGCCAAAAACATAACCGGAGTCGGAACTTTAATGCCCTTGCCGGTGCGAACCTGAATTAAGTTCATACCGCGCTTAAAGTGCCCCGAACAAATACGCATAAAGGCAATGCGGTCGCGGTGTTTGGGGTCCATATTAGCCTGAATTTTAAAAATAAAGCCGGTGACTTTACCCTCAGAGGCATTAACCGTGCGTTCTGCCGCCGGCTGCGGACGCGGGGAAGGGGCAAAGTGATATAAACCGTCCAAAATTTCACGCACGCCGAAGTTATTAATCGCTGTCTCTTATACACATCTGACGCTGCCGACGAATAGAGAGG
>CALETM010000216.1 GCA_937920765.1 uncultured Alphaproteobacteria bacterium
AGGTTCATATGCATTTAAAGGAATTAAAAGATAAATCTCCCCAAGAGTTGCTTACATGGGCGGAAGATTTAGGCGTTGAAGACGCATCTTCTATGCGTGTTCAAGATTTGGTTTTTGCCATTATGAAAAAAGTTGCCTCAGAAGACAATGTTATTTATGGCGACGGCGTTATTGAGGTTTTACAAGACGGATTTGGTTTTTTACGTTCTTCCAAATCTAACTATTTAGCAAGCCCTGATGATATTTACGTTTCACCGGCACAAGTTAAAAAATTCGGATTAAGAACCGGCGATACTGTTGAAGGCGAAATCAGAGCGCCGAAAGATAATGAGCGCTACTTTGCTTTAACCAAAATTAACACCATTAACTATGAAGATCCTGAAAAATCAAAGTTAAGAGTTAATTTTGACAACTTAACGCCTTTATACCCGACTAAAAAGCTTAATTTTGATATTATATGCGGTGAAAAAGATTACACAACCCGCGTTATTGACTTAATTGCTCCGCAGGGTAAAGGCCAGCGCGGACTTATTGTTGCTCCACCGCGTACCGGTAAAACCGTTATGTTGCAAAATATTGCGCACGCTATTGCTGTCAACCACCCTGAAGTTTATTTAATGGTGCTTTTAATTGATGAGCGTCCGGAAGAAGTTACCGATATGACACGTTCGGTTAAAGGCGAAGTTATTTCATCAACATTTGATGAGCCAGCAACACGCCATGTTCAGGTAGCCGAACTGGTAATTGAAAAAGCAAAGCGTTTGGTTGAAACTAAAAAAGACGTGGTTATTTTGCTTGACTCAATTACTCGTTTGGGACGCGCATATAACGCAGTTGTGCCGTCATCAGGTAAAGTTTTAACCGGCGGTGTTGACGCTAATGCTTTGCAGCGTCCGAAACGTTTGCTCGGCGCGGCTCGTAATGTGGAAGAAGGCGGCTCATTGACAATTATTGCCACCGCTTTAATTGATACCGGCTCACGTATGGATGAAGTTATTTTTGAAGAGTTTAAAGGTACCGGTAACTCTGAAATTATTCTTGATCGTAAACTTACCGATAAACGTTTATTTCCGACTATTGATATTACTCGCTCAGGAACTCGTAAAGAAGAGCTTTTGGTTGATAAAGCTACTCTTTCTAAGATGTGGGTTTTGCGCCGCGTGTTAATGCAAATGGGTATGACGGATGGTATGGAGTTTTTACTTGATAAGCTCAGAATGTCAAAAGACAATCAAGACTTTTTCAATAATATGAATAGTTAAATTTTGCTTTTAAATAACTCCTACTTGTAATTTTTTATAAAAATACCGCAAGTAGGAGTTTTTGATTCGAAAAATTAAATCAGTCCCATTTTTTGAGCGGTAATAACCGCTTGGGTGCGGTTGTTTACATTTAAAGAGCGCAGCAATGCGTTAATATGCAATTTTACAGTGGCTTCAGATACGCCCATTTCATAAGCTATTTGTTTGTTTGATTTTCCTTCGGCGATTAAATCAAGCACTTGGGACTGTCGGTGCGTTAATGTTTTGATTTTGACTTTATAATGCGGAATTTCTGTAATTTCGTTATCATTTTTATTTAGGGCTGACGGAAGGTAAGTTCCTCCGTTTAATATGTGGTTCAATGCTTCTTTAATTGTTTTGGCATCGGCGTATTTAGGAATATATCTGTCTCTTATACACATCTCCGAGCCCACGAGACGCTACGCTATCTC
>CALETM010000217.1 GCA_937920765.1 uncultured Alphaproteobacteria bacterium
GGCTGAAGCCTTAATGCAACACACCGGTATGCCGTATATTGTTGCCGGAATTTTGGCGTCGCGCGGAATTACTCCGCAAAATGCGGAAAGTTTTTTGTATCCGAAATTGCAGACTTTGATGCCGAATCCTTCCTGCTTGAAAGATATGGATATTGCCGCCAAGCGTTTGGCGCAGGCGGTGATGAACAATGAAAAAATAGGCATTATCGGCGATTATGATGTTGACGGAGCCACTTCAAGCGCAGTTTTGCGGCGTTTTTTAGAGTTTTTCGGGTTGCAAGTTAAAGTGCATATTCCGGACCGAGAAGAAGGTTACGGCCCGAGCAATCAGGCGTTTGCGGAGTTTGCTGCCGAAAACATCAAATTGGTGGTGACTACCGATTGCGGCACTACCGCTTTTGATGTTTTGGATAAGGCCGCGGCTCAGGGTTTTGATGTGATTGTGCTTGACCACCACGAGGCGGAAGTCAGATTGCCGAAAATTTTGGCTGTGGTTAATCCTAAACGCTTAGATGAAAATAACGATTATCCGTATTTGAAGTATATGGCGGCGGTCGGCGTGGTTTATATGACGATTGTGGCAATTAACCGCGAGCTGCGCCAAAGCGGATTTTATAATACGCATCAGGCGCCTGATTTATTGAAATGGCTTGATATGGTGGCGCTTGGCACGGTGTGCGATGTGGTGCCGCTGTTGGGGCTTAACCGCGCGTATGTTAAACAAGGCCTGAAAGTTATGGCGCAACGTCAAAATTTGGGTATTAAAGCCTTGCTTGATTCGGCGTCATTGGCAGAGGCGCCGTCAGCGTTTCATTTAGGTTATGTGTTGGGACCGCGTATTAATGCCGGCGGACGGGTAGGCGATGCCTCGGTCGGTAACAATCTGTTATGTACCGATGACGCGGTTATTGCGCAAAAACTGGCGGATAATTTAAACAAATTTAACGCGGAGCGTAAGGATATTGAGAGCTATGTACTGCTTAATGCCATAGAAATGCTTGAGGGAAAACCGCAAGAATATCCGATGGCGTTTGTGGCAGGGCATGACTGGCATCAGGGGGTTATCGGTATTGTAGCCGGAAAGCTTAAAGAGCGTTATAATGTTCCGGCGTTTGTAATGTCGGTTGAAGCCGATGAAGTTAAAGGCTCGGCGCGCTCCATTCAGGGCGTTGATTTGGGAGCGCTGATTATGTCAGCCAAAGAAAAAGGCATTTTAACCAAAGGCGGCGGGCATATTATGGCGGCAGGATTTTCGCTCTCAGAAGATAAAATTGCAGAGTTTAAAAATTTTGCCGGCGAATATATTGCCAAAACTTTGGGCGGGGAAGAGCTTGCTCCGGTGATTGAGGTTGACGGCGTGGTCAGCTTAAACGGCGCCAACTTAGATTTGGCAGAAAAGCTGCAAACGTTAGAACCTGTCTCTTATACACATCTGACGCTGCCGACGAATAGAGAGGTG
>CALETM010000218.1 GCA_937920765.1 uncultured Alphaproteobacteria bacterium
CCAACCACTTCCGGCGATAACACGCGGCTGGTTGAATCAAGCGGGTCAACTGCCGGATAAATACCGAGTTCTGAAATTTTACGCGATAGCACGGTAGTGGCGTCAAGGTGCGCGAAAGTTGTGGCCGGAGCAGGGTCGGTCAAGTCATCGGCCGGCACATACACTGCCTGAACAGAGGTAATTGAGCCGTTTTTCGTTGAAGTAATCCGCTCTTGCATGGCGCCCATATCCGTACCTAAAGTCGGCTGATAGCCTACGGCTGACGGAATACGTCCGAGCAGTGCCGAAACCTCAGAACCTGCTTGTGTAAAGCGGAAAATGTTGTCAATAAAGAGCAACACGTCTTGATGAGCCTCATCGCGGAAATATTCGGCTTGCGTCAAACCCGTTAAAGCCACACGGGCACGCGCCCCCGGAGGTTCATTCATCTGCCCGTAAACCAACACGGTTTTGGAATTGTCACCGTTTAGGTCAATAATGCCGGAGTCAATCATTTCATGATAAAGGTCATTGCCCTCGCGGGTACGCTCGCCCACACCGGCAAAAACCGAATATCCGCCGTGCCCTTTGGCAATGTTATGAATAAGTTCCTGAATAAGTACGGTTTTGCCCACGCCGGCGCCGCCGAACAAACCGATTTTACCGCCTTTGGCATACGGCTCTAACAAGTCAATTACCTTAATACCGGTAACCAAAATTTCGGTTTCGGTTGATTGATCGGTAAATGAAGGTGCCTCGCGGTGAATCGGGTACAGCAGTTTGGCGTTAATTTCGCCGCGCTCATCAACCGGTTCGCCGATAACGTTAATAATGCGACCGAGCAATTCCGGACCGACCGGAACTTTAATCGGGTGTCCGGTGTTAATAACTTCCAGCCCGCGGGTTAAGCCGTCGGTAGTGTCCATGGCAATGCATCTGACTGAACCGTCGCCGATGTGTTGCACAATTTCAAGCACCAAACGCTTGCCGTGGTTGTCACATTCCAATGCGGTTTGAATATTCGGCAGATTGTCGGCGTCTTCAAATTTAACGTCAACAACCGCGCCGGTAACTTGCGAGATACGGCCCGATTGCAAGTTTTTATCCGTTTTATTTTCAGTGTTTGCGGTTTTATTCATATATTTTTCCTCTTTTTATTGCTCAGAGCGCCTCAGCGCCGGAGATAATTTCGGTCAATTCAGTGGTAATGGCAGATTGCCGTATACCGTTGTATTTTAATGTTAATTCGCCAATCATGTCTTTAGCGTTGCGGGTTGCGTTATCCATTGCCGCCATACGCGCGCCTTGTTCGGAAGCTTGCGAATTTGCCATTGCGTTAAAAATCAAATTAACAATCAGTTTGGGAAGCAGTGCATCAAGCATTGCAAAACGATTGGGGTAATAGTCATAATAAGCATCGCCCACGCGCACCAAATTTTTATCTTCATCGCTTGTTTCCAAAGAATTTTCTTGCAACGGATAAATTTGCATGGCTGAAATTTCGCGGCTGATAGCTGAATGGTATTTACTGAATACAATTTCGCATACGTCACAAGTGCCGTTATTGCAAGCCTCGCCGATTTTTTTGCCGAGCTCGGCAGCTTCGTCAAACGACAGCCCTTTAGCGGCAATTGCCTCGTTTATTTCCAAAATTTTATCGTTGTATTGCTTTTTCAAAATTGCGTACGCTTTTTTGCCGTAACAAATAATTTTTACGGATTTTCCGGCGCTTTCCAACTCTTTAATGCGGGCGATTGCGGCCTTGCCGACGTTTTGATTATAACTTCCGCATAACCCGCGGTCAGATGAAAAAACAAACAGCAGATAGTTTTGAGCTTGCGGGCGCGGACGCAATAGCTCCGGAAGCACGAACTTAACTTTTTTTTCTTTTTCTTCCAAAGCAATATCCGCCATAATTCTTCTGATGGTTGTTTTAATCATCTGTGAATAATAAGCGCTGCGGTTGAGCGCAAGGTCGGCTTTACGCAGCCGCGAGGCAGCCACAAGCTTCATCGCCGAGGTTATTTTCTCGGTAGATTTAACACTTTCCAAACGGTTGCGTAATTCCTTTAATCCTGCCATTATGCCGCCTTTTCAGTTTGCTTAAAGTTATTAAGTTGTTCAGCGTAAAAATCTTTAAGTTTTGCTTCCAGTTCCGGCGATATGATTTTGTTTTTAACAATTTCAGCCAGATATTCGGGATGATGCGCTTTAAGAGCGCTTAAAGATTCTTGCTCAAACTTTTTAATTTCGGCAAGCGGTAAGTTATCCAAATAACCCTTTACACCGGCAAAGACGGATACAATCTCGTCTTCAACCGCCATCGGATGATAAACCGGCTGTTTTAACAGTTCGGTCAAGCGGGAGCCGCGGTCCAAGAGCTTTTTGGTAGATGAGTCTAAATCGGAGGCAAACTGCGCAAATGATGCCATTTCGCGGTATTGCGCCAAATCAAGCTTCATACTGCCTGCCACTTGCTTCATGGCTTTAATTTGCGCGGCCGAACCCACACGGCTGACTGAAATACCAACGTTTACCGCCGGTCTGATACCCTGATAGAACAATCCGGTTTCCAAAAATATTTGTCCGTCGGTAATTGAAATAACGTTAGTCGGAATATATGCCGAAACGTCACCGGCCTGCGTTTCAATAACCGGCAATGCGGTTAAGGAACCGGCGCCTTCTTCATCATTCATTTTGGCGGCGCGCTCAAGCAAACGTGAGTGCAGGTAAAATACATCGCCCGGATAAGCCTCGCGCCCCGGCGGACGACGGAGCAACAATGACATTTGGCGATATGCCGTTGCCTGCTTGGATAAGTCATCATAAAAGATAACCGCGTGCATGCCGTTATCGCGGAAATATTCGCCCATGGCGCAACCGGAGTACGGCGCAATAAACTGCAGCGGTGCAGCCTCTGACGCGGTGGCGGCAACCACGATGGTATAATCCATGGCGCCGTGATCTTTTAAGGTCTTAACCACCTGAGCTACCGATGAGCGTTTTTGTCCGACGGCGACATAAATGCAAAACAACTTGTCTTTATCTGATTTTGCCGCATCGTTAATACGTTTTTGATTAATGATGGTATCTAATATAATTGAGGTTTTACCGGTTTGGCGGTCGCCGATGATAAGCTCGCGTTGTCCGCGCCCGATAGGAATTAAGGCGTCAATAATTTTAAGGCCGGTTTGTACCGGTTCATGCACGCTTTTACGAGCAATAATCCCCGGAGCTTTAACTTCCGAGTTACTGAATTGTTTAGCCTTAATGGCTCCCAAACCGTCAATCGGCTCACCCAAAGCATTTACGACGCGTCCCAAAAGTTCTTTTCCGACCGGAACACTCACAATTTTATCGGTGCGCTTTACGGTGTCGCCTTCTTTAATGCTTTCATCAGAGCCGAAAATAACCACGCCGACGCTGTTTTCTTCCAAGTTAAGAGCCATACCCTTAACGCCGGAGGCAAACTCCACCATTTCATTTGACTGCACATTGTTTAAGCCGTAAACTTGCGCAATACCGTCGCCGACCGAAAGCACGCGGCCAACCTCGCTCATGTCGGCTTCCAGTCCGTATTGCTCAATTTTTTCTTTTAAGATTGATGAAATTTCATCAGCTTGTATAGACATTAGGCATTACCTTTCATAATTTGTTCAAGGCGTTGTAATTTTCCGGCAACGGAGTCGTCAACTTTAATAGAGTTGTACTGTATGCTGAGTCCGCCCAAAATTGCCGGATTAATTTTATAATTTACGATAATAGGAGTATTTAAAGCTTTTTCCAGGCCTTTTTCAAGTTTTTGTTTTTGTTTATCGGAAAGTTCTTGCACGCTTTCGGCGTTTATTTCCAAAATTCCCTGCTTTTTCAAATCAAGATGCCGAACATATTGCAAAATATCGCTTAATAAGTTAAAGCGGCGCTTTTCGGCCAATAATTCCAAAAAATTGACAGTGGGATTCGACAGTTTTAAAACTTTGGCAATTTGCGCAAGCAGATTCTTTTTTTCGGAAAGCTTAACTTCAGGACTGTTAAAAATTTTCAGTTGCGGAGTTTGCAATAACGACGCTTCAATATTTTGACAATCAGCGCGTACCGCGTCAAGCAAATTTTCAGCTTCTGCCGCTTTAAACAAAGCGTTTGCGTAATTTTCCGTAATTTGTAGTTTTGAAACTTTTGCCATTTGCTTTATCCGTTACATAAACGAGTAGGGGTCAACATCAACCTCAACTCTTACATTAGCAGGAATATTTAACATTCCAAGCCATTTTTTTAATATCAACTGAATATTTATATTTCGTAAAGTTTTTAAAAGCAAGCGATATCGAAATTTTCCCCTCAGCATATATATAGGAGCCGGCGCCGGACCTAAAACCGAAATACCTTCGCCGTTCGGCGCGTATTTTTTTAACTCGTAAGCAATTTTTTCGGTCGCTTTTTCATTGGCGCCTGAAACAATTAAGGCTGCCAATTTGCCGTATGGCGGCAGATTAAGCATTTTCCGGCTTTGCTTTTCAAGTTCCAAAAAGCGCGAACGGTCGTTGTCAACCAAAGCTTTCAGCACCGCGTTTTCGGGGTATAAAGTCTGTAAATAAACCGTGCCTTTTTTGGCGCCGCGTCCGGCGCGTCCGGCCACTTGCGATAAAAGCTGAAAAGTTTGTTCCGAGGCGCGCAGGTCGCTGCCTGCCAAACCTAAATCGGCATCAACGATTCCCACTAATGTTAAAGCCGGAAAGTGGTGACCTTTGGCCAAAATCTGCGTGCCGATTAAAATATCAATCTCTTGTTTTTCCATGCGGCTGATAACTTCCGAAACCTCTAAAAATGACGAGGTCGTGTCGCTGGATAAAATTTCTGTCCGAGCATTCGGAAAGCGCCCCTTAACTTCTTCGGCGATTCGCTCCACTCCCGGACCGCATGCGGTTAATCCGTCTTCAGAACCGCATTCGGGGCAAGTTTTCATAATTGCGGTAGTGTAGCCGCAATGGTGGCAAATCAGTTTGCCGGTCGCGCGGTGTTCGGTAAGCCATGCCGTGCAGTTGGGGCACTGAATACGATGTCCGCAGTCGCGGCAGATTAAAAGCGGGGCATAGCCGCGGCGGTTTAAAAACAACACGGATTGCTCGTGTTTTTGCAGGTTTTCCTCAAGTGCGGCGCACAAAGTCGGCGCCAGCCATGAAACTTTGGGTTTTTGCGGATTCTCGCTGTTGGTGTTGACCGGCAGCCATTTTACCGGTTTGTCTTTTTTTAAGTCTATAATTTTAATTTCGGGCAACATGGCGGCGGCGTATCGGCTTTTCAGCTGAACAATTCCGTATTTGCCGCTTTCGACATTGACCACCGTTTCCAAATCAGGCGTCGCGGTTGAAAGTATAATCGGAATATTTTCAAGCTTGGCGCGCAATACCGCCATGTCGCGAGCCTGATAATTAACCATATCTTCTTGTTTAAATGAGTGGTCATGGCTTTCGTCGACCACAATCAGTCCTAACGACGCAAACGGTAAAAACAACGCGCTGCGCGCCCCGACCAATACTTTGGCGCGATTTTCGGCAACAGCTTTCCATGTTGCGGTACGCTCGCCGGCGCTTAAAGCCGAGTGCCATTTGGCCGGCGTGACGCCGAAACGCTTTGCAAAACGTCCGAGCCATTGCGTGGTGAGTGAAATTTCCGGAACCAAAATCAAAACCTGTTTGCCCTTTTCCAAAACTTTGGCGGCAGCTTCAAAATAAACTTCGGTTTTGCCTGAACCGGTAACGCCGTCAAGCAGAGTTGTCGAAAATCCGCACTCGCACTTTGCGCATAAATAATCGGCGGCGGCTTGCTGTTCGCCGGTTAATTCCACTTTTTGATAATCGGCCTGCGGGGCGGCAAATTCTTTTTGTTTTGCTACCGGCATTGCCTCTAACAATCCGGCGTCAATTAAAGTTTTTATCACGCTTTGCGAAACTCCGGCGCCTTTGGCGATTTCGGCTCGCGAGTATGGCGCGTGTTTTAACAAATCAATTACCCGCCAACGGGCGTCAGAGTTTTTAAGCTTGGCTTCGGCTAAGGTTTTGCCGGTAAGTTTGTACAAAAAATTAAGTTTAGGGTCGTCAAAAACGCCTTTGGCGCAGAGCACCATTTTAAGCACCAGGCCGGTATACGCAAGGTTATATTTAGCCACCCATTCCACAAAAGTTATCATTTGAGTCTTAAGAGGCGGAAGGCGTAGCGGCTCAATAACGCTTTTGATTTTTTTATCATCAAGTTTTGATGATTTTCCGTACTTCCAAACCACGCCGACCGCTTCATCGCGCCCGAACGGCACACGAACAATCTGCCCGATGGCAATATCGCCATCGGCACGGTAATCAAAAACATCATTAAACGGCAGGGGCAACATTACCCCGACGATTCTATCCATTACTGCTCCTCAAATTTTTTTGATATTAGCCGCTTTGTTTGCAAATATCTATAATTAAGCGCACTTTCCCCACAATAATTTACAACTGGACAAAATTGTGGTTGACAAAATTAGTATCAAGATGTAACATAACACCAGTTAAAATATATTATTATGAGTAAATTTTTAAAAGATTGGTCGTTCAGCGCTTTTGCCGGCGTATTTTTCGGCCTTTTATTATTTATTTTTTGGCTTTTTTTGGCAAGAGTTGCACCTTCGGTACTGGTGGTTTTTTTCGGAGTGCTGGAGCTGTTGGCGCTTGCCGCTATGGTGGTTTATGCACTTAATCATGTTGACGGAGGTATGTGTTTTCTGCATGCAGTGTTGATTGCTGCCGTGTTTTACATCTCCGGCGCTGCGTTTAAGCTTGATTGGCTTACCCTTATCGGCTTGCCGGCAGGTCTTGAAAGCATCAACAATGTATGGGTGCTGCATATATTTTTCGGCGCGTTGTATTGGATGATTGTATCAATGGGAATTATAATCCTTATGATATGGGTTGATTCCAAACAGCATTTTAAAGAGTTGCTGTATCTCTTAACCGCCGTCGCCGCCGCTTTTGGCATTTTGTATGCAGGCAATATGATATTTGCAATTGTCTGAGCCGCAATCTGATGTTATGGCACCGTATTTTTTACGGTGCTTTTTTTGTATAAAAATATTGACAAAATTTTGTGAACTGGTATAGTAAATACGTTTTAAGTATAATCTTTAAATTTTTATGGCTATGAAAAAGTTTTTTGAACAAATGGCAAAGTGCGCCTTTGTCGGTTTATTAGCCGGTGTTGTGCTTCTTGTCATCTGGCTTATATTCGCCAATATATCGGCACAGGGGTTTGTATTGCTCGCTGCAATATTGTGGGTGTTGATTGCCTGTGTTGTGATATATCATACGATTAAAACAGGATTAATTGTTTTTGTAACGGCGGCAATGTTGTTGCTGTTGTTTTATGCCAGCGGTTGCGCCTTTAACCTTAATTATTTTGCTACCATCGGCCTTCCTGCTGATTTGGAGTTTTGTGAAGGGGTGTGGTTGCTTTATCCGTTGTTCGGCGCTGCTTATTGGGCGGTGTTTGCGGTAGTCGGTTGTCTGCTGTTTGAAGGCTTTGCTCAACCGACCGCAACCGGTAAAATCGGTTACTTTACTAACTTTTTTATCGGTGCTGCCGTAATGGCAGGTGTTCTTTATTTGGGCGGCGTGATGATTCTTGCTGTCTGAGTTTTAATTTGTGTTTAAGGCATCGTATTGATACGGTGCTTTTTTTTTATGCCTGATTATAAAAAAATTAACGTTTCGTACTTATCTTATTATGAGTTATTAATTTTTTTATATGGTGAGAACAATGCACGGACTTCATCCGCTGATTGCCGATTTAACTTTAATTACGGTTTATGCCGCTGTTACCACGCTGATTTTTAAAAAGTTGAAACAGCCGATGGTGTTGGGCTATTTGTTGGCGGGTATTTTTGCCGGACCGTATTTGAATGTTTTGCCGACGGTTACCGATCGTGAAAATTTAACTTTGTGGGCAGATATCGGCGTTATCTTTTTGCTGTTCAGCTTAGGGCTTGAATTTAGCTTTAAAAAAATGGTAAGCGTGGGCAAGTCCGCCATGATTACCGCTACCTTAAACATCTTTTTAATGCTTTTTGTCGGGCATTATGTTGGTTTGTTTTTAGGCTGGAGTACGGTAGACAGCTTTTTCTTGGGCTCTATGATTTCAATGTCGTCAACTACCATTATTATTAAGGCTTTTGATGATTTAAGCATTAAAAAACAAAAATTCACCGATTTGGTGTTCGGCGTGTTGGTTATTGAGGATATTATGGGTATTTTACTGTTGGTGCTGCTCCCGACGGTGGCTATCGGCAGCGGTATTAACGGCGGCGAATTGGGGCTGGGCACCTTAAAGCTTGTTTTGTTTTTGGTGTTGTGCTTTGTGGTCGGAATTTATTTTGTGCCGACGGTGTTAAAAAAAATAAACGGCTTTTTAAATGATGAAATGCTTTTGCTTGTTTCGGTGGCATTGAGTTTGGCTATGGTTTGTTTGGCGGTTTATTCCGGCTTTTCATCGGCATTGGGCGCTTTTATTATGGGCTCTATTTTATCTGAAACCGCGGTTATCAGCCGAATTGAAAATGTTATTAAGCCGCTTAAAGACTTTTTCGGCGCGGTGTTTTTCGTAACGGTCGGTATGATGGTAAATCCTGAAATGTTTATTACTTACGCGTACCCGATTTTTATTATCACGCTGGTGGTTCTGTTCGGAAAGGTTGTTTTTTCGGTATTCGGTTTTGTAATTTCGGGGCAGCCGCTTAAAACCGCGGTATACAGCGGTTTTTCGTTGGCGCAGGTCGGCGAGTTTGCGTTTATTATTGCTTCGCTCGGTATGAGTTTGGGGGTTTTGGATAAATTTGTATATCCGATTATTGTTGCCGTTTCGGTGATTACCACCTTTTTAACCCCGATTATGATAACCTCCTCAGGTAAAGCGTATAAACTTATTGATAAAATTATGCCTCAAAAATGGCACGCTTATATTGACCAAAGCTCGCAATCAAGCGTAACCGCCATGACGGAAGAAAAATTGTGGAAGTCTTTGTTTAAAAGCTATTTTATCCGCATGTTTTTGTTCTCAATTATTTTATACGCAATTATCGCTTTTGTAAGCCAAGGGGTGCGCCCGTATGTGGCAAAATGGCTGCCGAATGTGCCGATGCGCATATGCGTAACCATGCTTGCTCTGCTGTTAATGGCGCCGTTTTTGCGGGCATTGACCGGTTGGAATGTGGTTGTGCCGGATATCTTCAATAAGGTTTTGGTTAAACTTCATTTGCGCAAACCCAAAGCAGTTGCTGAAGATCCGTGTGAAGGCGAAATGCCGATTAATGAAACATGCGTTCCGTCCGGTCAGGCGCTGAAAGAGGTTCTGAATAATAAAGACACGGTTAAAAATTTGTTGGTGTCAAATCATCGTATTGCCCGTATTTATGCGGTTTTGTGGTACGGAAGACCTGCCAACCGCCTGCCGCTGCTGATTTTAACCAGTTTCAGGCTCTTTTTGGTGGCGTTTTTTATTGTTACCGCCGTGCATCAGTTTTTAACCGAAAATCCCAAATTTATTTTGGTGCTTTTAATTGGTTCCGTATTCTTGATTATGCAGTCTAAATGGTTGTTGAACCAGTATCTTAAAATAGAAACGCAATTCCTGAACAATTTACAGGGCGAACCGTCGGAAGATTCGGAAAATAAAGAATAAAAAACGGGCGGGATTTAATTTCCGCCCTGCTTTTTGTCGCTTCTTTTTGCGGCAAAAAATGATTTGAGCATTAAAGACGATTCTTCTGCCAAAGTTCCGGCGCAGACCTCCGGCTTGTGGTGGCAGGTGTGCTGCTCATAAAATTTAACCCCGTTTATAACCGCGCCGCCTTTAGCGTCAGCGGCGCCGAATATCAGGCGGCGGATTCGGGCAAAGGATATGGCGGCGGCGCACATTGTACACGGCTCAAGCGTAACATACATATCGCAATTCCACAGGCGTTTGCTTTTTAATTTTTTGCATGCTTTTCTGATGGCGATAATTTCGGCATGAGCGGACGGGTCGTTGCCATGCTCGCTTTGGTTATAAGCTTTGGCAACTGTTTTTCCGGTGGCGGAATCTACAATAACCGCGCCGACCGGAACTTCATCGCGGACGGCGGCTTTGGCGGCTTCATGCAGTGCCGACAACATAAATTTTTCGTCAGACATAAATATCCTTTGTGTTTTGAAAATTTTAGAGTATATTACAGCAAATATTGTAAAAGGGAAGATAAAAATGGCAGAAAGATTGGCAAAGTTTATGGCTCGCTCCGGCGTGTGCTCCCGCCGGCAGGCTGAAGAGTATATAAAACAAGAGCGGGTGAGGGTTGATGGCAATGTTATCTCATCGCCGGCGTTTAATGTTGAAGGAACAGAAAAAATTTTGTTTGACGGTGAAAAACTCCCGACTCGCGAGGCAACCCGCTTGTGGCTTTATCATAAACCGGCGGGGTTGGTTACCACCCATAAAGACGAGCGCGACCGTCCGACCGTGTTTGATAATTTGCCCGCCGGAATGCCGCGGGTAATCAGCGTTGGGCGTCTTGACTTAAACTCTGAAGGTTTGCTCTTGCTTACTAATAACGGCGAGCTTTCGCGCGAGTTGGAGCTGCCTAAAAACGCGTGGAGCCGCCGTTACCGCGTGCGAGTGCATGGCAGAATTGACGCCAAACAACTTGCCGGTTTGCAAAACGGCGTTACGGTTGAAGACGTGGCGTATGGTAAAGTCAGCGCGGTTGTTGATAGTCAAAACGGCACTAACGCATGGCTGACCGTTACCTTAAATGAGGGCAAAAACCGTGAAATTCGTAAATTGATGAAGTTTATAGGGCTTGAAGTAACCCGCTTAATCAGAGTTTCATACGGACCTTTTCAACTTGGCAACTTGAGTAAAGGCGAGGTGCGCGAGGTCCCGCTCAAAGTGTTAAAAGAGCAGCTTGGAAGTCGTGTTGCGTTATGAGAATAGTAGCGGGAAAATATCGCGGCAAAAAGCTCTTCACGCCTGATTATGAGGGGGTTCGCCCCACGTCAGAACGGGCACGGGAGGCGTTGTTCAGTATTTTGTATTCACGCCTCGGCGGGCTTGGTGAATGCAAGGTACTTGATATTTTTGCCGGTACCGGCGCTTTCGGACTTGAAGCGCTTTCCCGCGGGGCGGCAAAAGTGGCGTTTGTTGATAAAAATCCCAAACTCTTAAACAAAAATACAGCTTTATTTTTGCCTGAAAAAGATAAAATAAAAATAATAGCGGCCGATGCTTTGCGTTTGCCTCCGGCGGCAGAGGCGTATAACCTGATTTTTTCAGACGCGCCGTATGCGCAAAATTTAAGCGAAAAAGCAATCCGCGAAGCTGCCGCTAAGGGCTGGATTGCAAACGGGGCGCTATGTTTGATTGAAACCTGCAAAGATGAAGAATTAACATTGCCGGAGTTTTTTACGCGGGTTGACGAGCGAATTTACGGAATTGCCAAAATCAGTTTTTATACCTATCAATCCGCCTGCTGATGCTTGAGGATTTTTTTGACAAAAAGTATTGCTATTTGATTTAATTCGTGTTACTTTTTAAGTAACTTGAAAAAGATAAGGAGCGTTTTTATGGCAAAGACTTATTTGCAAACCAATACGGTTAATCATAATCACCAAATCAGCAGCTATGAAAATATTGAACAAGAATTGCACAAAGAAACCAAATACTTAAATGAGCAGCTGATGAGGGTTAGGGCTGAATTGCTCAACACCGACGGAGCGTCTGAAGCTTTGAATGTTGAACAAGCCTCGTATAGACAAGCTTTGGATACGGCGGTTCAAGATATGGAATTGCTTAAAAAATATCCGGAATCATTCCCGTATTTATATTCGGTCCGCGAACATGCCAAAGCTGATGAAATGCAAGGTTCGTTCCGCGAGGTTTTAAGCGATGATGCCGAGATTGTAACCGAAGCTGGCGATGTTATGCCGCGTGAAGAAACGCTCGAGCTTAATTATGAAATTGATGGCGTTCCGTTTGCCATATCTGCCGAACCTTATGATAAACCGGGTGAAGATGAAGCTCAGCTTAAAGGGCGGATTAATTTTAGCACTAAAGCCGTGGAAGCTTTAAATGAAGAGCGCTTAAAACAAATTTTGGAATTTTGCGAACAGCATGGTATGTCGGTTTATGATATAGATATTCCGATGAAAGACGGCGAGGTTGATTTAGACGAAAAGCTTGCGTCATTAACGCAAAAGGTTTTGGAGGCAAAGCGCGCGCAAGATGCTGCCAACCCCGGAGCTGATGTTGAAGATGATGATATTGCCCGTTATCAGGAAATCAGTCCTGAAGTAAAAGATGTTGATTTGTCGGTTGCTAAAGGTAAGGGCGGCAAGGCAAAAACTCCTAAAACGTTAGACAGCGTTAGAGCCGATATCTTGGAAATGATTGAAAAAGATATGAAGAAAACCCGTGGCCTGACCTTTTTTGAACGCAGCCGCAGTATTGATGGTTTATCTACCACTGTTTTCAGTATTTATGATAAGCCTGATAAGGATAATGAGAAAAAAGACGGCGTTAAAGATAAAAACGGTATTTATGTTCCGACATATGCTTACCGTCTATATGTTTCGCAAAATCCGCAAACCGGACGCTTTGTTTTCGGTTATTCTACCCCTGGGGGCAAGAAAATGGATGATACAATGGCCGGTGATTTTATTGCAATTGTTAAAAAAAGCGGCGCAACGCATGTAAACTTTTCCAAACTTTCCAGCGCCGATAAAGGCGTTTGGATGATGGCTTGCGCTGAAAAAGGTTTGGTTCCGATCGGCATTAGCATCAATTTGGCAAAAGCTAAGGCTATGGTTGAGGCTGCCCGCAAAAAACTCAGCAATGAAGAATTTGTTTTGTTCAAAAAACGCTTAGCTGAGCAAATGATTGAAAATGCCGAAAAGAAGAACCCCGGAAAAGAGCGTTCGGGTCTGCCTAAGTCAGAGTATGATTACATTCAGACCATGCGTTCGGGGTATGATTTTGAAAACTTCCGCTCCGCCTATGACGCTGAGGGCGGTTTGTACACTACGGTATTGTCGCGGATTGAAGAAGGCGGCGCTAATGCTGAAAAAGGCGCGGCTATTACTTTTGGCGCTATGCGCACGCTGCGTTCGGTATTTGATTTGTATATTAAAAATCAGCAGGGAACTTTCGGCGAGGCTTTGGCTAAAACGGCCGGCAGCAGATATCCTTTAACCAAAGAAGAAATTACCGCTTTGTCGGTAATTCCGGCCGGCAAACCGATGATGGAACTAAATACCAATGACTTTATGGCAATTTATCGCGTTTTAGAGCCTCGTCAAGTTAAACAGGCCGAAGAAGATATTTTGGCGGCATACCGTCGCGAGCTTAAACGCAAACCGCAGCGTGCCGATACCATCGTTTTAACCAGCGATTTGTTCCCGAAAGTTAAATCTGAAGTTAATGGTATTAATATATACTTAGGCCGTGAGGGTATTGATACGTTGACGTTGCCTAACGAGCACAGTGGTTTAAGCTATGCTCGTCCGGCCGAGCTTAATCCGCAGCCGACCAATCAAAACGCGCCGGCGGGGCAGCAGCAGGCTCAAAATGCGGTGGTTAATGCTCAGGTACAAAATTCGGGTAATGCCCGTTAGCGCGGCAAAGTTTTTAATACTAAAATTTGCCCGTTCAAAAACGTTAAAAATGCAAGATTTTTCTTGCATTTTTTTTGTAAATAGTGTAAAAAATTGGCAGTTTAAAACCAAATTATTCGGTGAATACGCTCCGAGTTTGGCGCAATGCTATGTGGTTCGGGCGATTCGGTCGTGTTTTGTTGCATCTGCTTTTCAGGTGCAATTTAACATATGAAAAAACGTTTTTTTATATTAACCTTCTGTTTGCGGGTTTTGGCGTTAAAACGGGTAGCTCCCGAACTTTAACTCTGATAGAATGGCTGCAGAATTTATAACCTATGAAAAGGATAAAAACACAATGAAGGAATCTTATACGAGCAAACGACGTGTAAGGAGAAACTTCGGCAAAATTGATTCTGTTATTGATATGCCGAGTTTAATTGAAGTTCAGACCGGTTCTTATTCAAGCTTTATCAACAACGTTGATGCCTACGGGCAGCATTGCGAATTCGGTTTGGAAGAAGTATTTAAATCTATTTTCCCAATTAAAGATTTTTCGGGCAACGGCGAGCTTGAATTTGTAAAATATGAGCTTGAAGAGCCAAAATATGACGTTGATGAGTGCATCAAACGCGATATGACTTATGCTGCTCCGATTAAAGCAACTCTGCGCTTGGTGGTTTGGGATATCGATGAGGCTACCGGCGCTAAATCGGTACATGATATTAAAGAACAAGACGTTTACATGGGCGATATTCCGTTGATGACCGACAAAGGTACGTTTATTTTCAACGGAACCGAACGTGTTGTTGTTTCGCAAATGCACCGTTCTCCGGGTGTGTTCTTTGATCATGACAAAGGCAAAACCATGTCTTCGGGCAAATATCTGTTTGCTGCCCGCGTTATTCCGTACCGCGGCTCATGGCTTGACTTTGAATTTGATGCTAAAGACTTGATTTACGCTCGTATCGACCGTCGTCGTAAATTGCCGGTAACTTCTATTTTGTATTCTTTGTATTCAAAAGAAACCGAAGACCGTATTAAAGCCGGTGAAAAAGTTCCTGCCGAAGAAATTAAAGGCATGGATAAAGAAGAAATTTTAAATTACTTCTATGACGCCGATGAATATGTTGCAAATAAAAAAGGTTGGAAGGTTAAATTTAATCCTGAACGCATGAAAGGCGTTAAGTTTGACTTTGATTTGGTTGATGCTAAAACCGGTAAAACCGTTTGGGAACAAGGTAAAAAAATTACTCCGAGAACTGCCGCTAAATTGGTTGAAGGAGGCTTGGAATATTATCAGGTTGCTAAAGAACAGCTTTACGGCAAATATTTGGCCAAAGCTGCTGTTGCTCCTAAAACCGGCGAAGTTATTGCCGATGCCGGCGCTGAATTGAATGAAGAAGTTTTAGCCAAGATTGCTGATGCTAAAATTAACGAACTCAGCCTTTTGTACATTGACGGCGTTAATGTAGGCCCTTATATCCGCAACACTTTGGAGGCAGACAAAAACCACTGCCGCGAAGAAGCTTTGCTTGATATTTACCGCGTTATGCGCCCGGGCGAACCGGCAACCTTAGACGCTTCATACCACCTGTTTAAAGATTTGTTCTTTGACGGCGAACGTTATGATTTGTCTTCAGTCGGCCGTGTTAAAATGAATTTGGCTTTGGATATTCCGTTTGAAGAAGCTCCCGACACTTACCGCACCTTGCGTAAAGACGATATTTTGCGTATTATTAAACACATGATTGAATTGCGCGATGGCAAAGGCGAAGTTGATGATATTGACCACTTGGGCAATCGTCGTGTTCGTTCGGTAGGCGAATTGATGGAAAACCAATATCGTATGGGCTTGCTCAGAATGGAACGCGCAATCCGTGAAAAAATGAGCGCTGAAGTTTTGAACAACGTTAAACCGCAAGATTTGGTTAATGCTAAACCGATTGCTTCCGTTATTCGTGAATTTTTCGGTTCATCACAGCTTTCGCAATTTATGGATCAGAACAACCCGTTGTCTGAAATTACCCACAAACGTCGTTTGTCGGCGTTGGGCCCAGGCGGTTTGTCACGCGACCGCGCCGGATTTGAAGTGCGCGACGTGCACCCGACCCATTACGGACGTATCTGCCCGATTGAAACTCCTGAAGGTCCGAACATCGGTTTGATTAACTCGCTCGCAACTTATGCCCGCATTAACAAATACGGCTTTATTGAATGCCCGTATCGTAAAGTTATTGACGGCGTTGTTACCAAAGACGTTGTATATTTGTCCGCTGATGAAGAAGGTAAATACATTATTGCGGAAGCAAACGCTAAAGTTAATGATGACGGCCGTTTTGCCAACGATATGATTGCCTGCCGCAAGGCCGGTGAAGTTATTTACGCGGCTCCTGCCGATATTAACTTGATTGACGTTTCGCCAAAACAGTTAGTATCTGTTGCAACCGCATTAATTCCGTTCTTGGAAAACGATGACGCAAACCGTGCTTTGATGGGTTCAAACATGCAGCGTCAAGGCGTTCCGTTGCTCCGCAGCGAGGCTCCGCTGGTTGGTACCGGTATTGAAGCTACCGTTGCTAAAGATTCCGGCGCTACTTTGGTTGCTAAATATGACGGTGTTGTTGACTCGGTTGACGCTAACCGCATTGTTATTCGTTCAGACGACCAGCATGCTAATGACGTCGGCGTTGAAATTTATCGTTTGCAAAAATTCCGCCGTTCTAACCAAAACACCTGCATCAATCAGGTTCCGCTGGTTAAAGTCGGCGATAAAATTAAAGCCGGCGATATTATTGCCGATGGTCCTTGTACAGAAATGGGTGAATTAGCGCTTGGTAAAAACGTTTTGGTAGCTTTTATGCCGTGGAACGGTTTGAACTACGAAGATGCTATTTTGCTTTCGGAACGTATTTCACGCGATGATGTTTTGACCTCGCTTCACATTGAAGAATTTGAAGTTATGGCTCGTGATACCAAACTCGGCCAAGAAGAAATTACCCGCGATATTCCGAACGTTGGTGAAGAAGCATTGCGCAACCTTGATGAGGCTGGTATTGTTTACATCGGAGCTGAAGTTAAAGCCGGTGATATTCTGGTCGGTAAAGTTACGCCGAAAGGTGAATCTCCGGTTACTCCGGAAGAAAAATTGTTGCGCGCAATCTTTGGTGAAAAAGCCAGCGATGTTCGCGATACTTCATTGCGTGTACAGCCTGGTATTGAAGGCGTTGTTGTTGACGTTCACGTATTTTCACGCCGTGGCGTTGAAAAAGACGAACGCGCTTTATCAATTGAACAACAAGAAATTTCACAGCTTGCTAAAGATCGTGACGATGAAATCGCCATTGTCCGCCGCAACTTTGATGCCCGATTAAAAGCTATGCTTACCGGTCAAACAGTTGTAGATGCGCCAAAAGGCATTGATAAAAAGGCTGTTTTAACTGCTGAAATGCTTGATTCAATTCCGTCATCACAATGGCGCAAAATTGTGATTAAAGATGAAGCGGTTATGGCTCAAATTGAAGAATATTCCGCAGCATTTGACGCTCGCGTTGCTAAAGTTCAGGCTCACTTTGATGATAAAGTTGAAAAAGTTCAGCGCGGCGATGATTTGCTTCCGGGCGTGCTGAAAATGGTTAAAGTATTTATTGCTACCAAGCGTAAAATGCAAACCGGTGATAAAATGGCCGGCCGTCACGGTAACAAAGGTACCGTATCACGCGTTCTGCCGTTACAGGATATGCCTTATATGGAAGATGGTACTCCGGTTGACATCGTGCTCAATCCGCTCGGCGTGCCTTCACGTATGAACGTTGGTCAAATTTTGGAAACACACTTGGGCTGGGCAGCCAAAGAACTCGGCAAACAGTTAAACGAGATGTGCGAACAGTACAAAAAAGGCGAAAAGACCATTGACGAGCTTAATGCCCGCTTGAAGGAAATTTACGGTGAAAAACAGTATAAGGCTGAAATTGAACCGATGAATGAACCTGAAAAAATGGAACTTATTTCTAACCTTAAAAACGGTATTCCGATGGCTACTCCGGTATTTGATGGCGCCAGCGGCGACGATATTAACCGTATGCTTTCAATGGCAGGTTTGCCGACCTCTGGTCAAATTGACTTGTATGACGGCCGCACCGGTGAAAAATTTGATCGTAAAGTTACCGTCGGTATCATTTACATGATTAAATTGCACCATATCGTTGATGAAAAAATGCACGCTCGTTCGGTTGGTCCGTACAGCCTTGTTACTCAGCAACCTTTGGGTGGTAAAGCTCAGTTCGGCGGACAACGTTTCGGCGAAATGGAAGTTTGGGCATTGCAAGCTTACGGTGCCGCTTACACTTTGCAAGAAATGTTGACGGTTAAGTCCGATGACGTAAACGGCCGTACCAAGGTTTATGAAGCCATTGTTCGCGGTGAAGATACGTTTGACACCGGTGTTCCTGAATCATTTAACGTTTTGGTAAAAGAAATGAAGTCTTTGTGCCTGAATGTTGAAATGTTGAACGAAGAAGTTTAAGGATAAGGAGTTTAATAATAATGAATGATGTAATGAAATTTTTTGGTCAGCAGCCGGCTGAAGAGAGCTTTGATGAAATCAAAATCTCTATTGCTTCTCCTGAACAAATTCGTTCATGGTCATACGGCGAAGTTAAAAAGCCTGAAACCATTAACTATCGTACCTTTAAGCCGGAACGCGACGGTTTGTTCTGCGCCCGTATTTTTGGTCCGGTAAAAGACTATGAATGCTTGTGCGGTAAATACAAAAGAATGAAATATCGCGGCATCGTTTGCGAAAAGTGCGGCGTTGAAGTTACGCTTTCCAAAGTTCGTCGTGAAAGAATGGGTCATATTGAACTGGCTGCGCCGGTTGCCCATATTTGGTTCTTGAAGTCTTTACCGAGCCGTATTTCAATGCTCACCGACATTCCGATGAAGTCATTGGAAAGAGTTTTGTACTTTGAAAGCTACATTGTAATTGAGCCGGGGTTGACTGACTTAACCGTTAATCAGCTTTTGACTGAAGACGAATATTTAGACGCTTTGGATAAATACGGTGAAGACGCTTTCCGTGCCGGCATCGGTGCAGAAGCGCTGCGTGAAATTTTGGCTAACATTGATTTGGAAGCCGAACGCGCCAGTATGCGTGCCGAATTAAAAGAAACCAATTCTGAAGCCAAACGCAAAAAGTTGGTTAAACGCTTGAAGATTGTTGAATCGTTTATTGAATCAAACACCAAGCCGGAATGGATGATTTTAACCGTTCTGCCGGTTATTCCGCCGGAGTTGCGTCCGTTGGTTCCGTTGGATGGCGGCCGTTTTGCCACCTCTGACTTAAACGATTTGTATCGCCGTGTTATTAACCGTAACAACCGTTTGAAACGCTTGCTTGAATTGCATGCTCCTGACATTATCGTTCGTAATGAAAAGAGAATGCTGCAAGAATCGGTAGACGCATTGTTTGACAACGGTCGTCGTGCTCGCGCCATTACCGGCACCAGCAAACGTCCGCTTAAATCTTTGTCTGATATGCTCAAAGGTAAACAAGGTCGTTTCCGTCAAAACTTGTTAGGTAAACGTGTTGACTACTCAGGTCGTTC
>CALETM010000219.1 GCA_937920765.1 uncultured Alphaproteobacteria bacterium
AGATAGCGTAGCGTCTCGTGGGCTCGGAGATGTGTATAAGAGACAGTACTTATACTTTATTTTCGCGTAACTGTCAAAACTTTTTAACAGAATTGGATATAAGCAGCATCTATTCTATCTCGCTGATAATTTTTTGAGCTATTTGCTCATAAGCTTTAGTGTGCGGGCTGTCCGGATTGCTTACGGCAATCGGGGTGCCGTTATCGGCATTTTCTCTGATTTCCAAATGAAGCGGAATTTCACCTAAAAAGGTTTCGCCTAATTTTTCCGCCGTAATTTTAGCGCCTTCATGCCCGAAAATATCGGCGCGATGTCCGCATTTTTCGCAAATATAATAGCTCATATTTTCAATAATGCCCAAAATGCGAATACCGATTTTTTTGAACATATTCACGCCTTTAATCGCGTCAATTAAAGCAATGTCTTGCGGGGTTGAAACAATTACGATTCCGGCAAAATCTATGCGTTGCGATAAGGTCAGCTGAATATCGCCGGTTCCGGGAGGCATATCAATTACCATAATATCGCAATCGCCCCAGTTGGTTTCGGTTAAAAGCTGCTCAATAGCGCCGCATGCCTTGGCTCCGCGCCAAATAAGCGGCGTATCGCGCCCGATAAGTGAGCCGATAGACATTGCTTTAACCCCAAAGTTTTGGAAAGGCTCAAATATTTTGCCGTCATATGAAACCGGCGGGGTGTTTTCAAAACCTAACATGGTCGGCAGTGAGGGGCCGTAAATGTCGGCGTCAAACAATGCAACTTTTTTGCCTAAATTAGCCAAGGCCAATGCCAAATTGACTGAAGTTGTTGATTTTCCGACTCCGCCTTTGCCGGAAGCCACGCCGATAATTTTTTTAACGCCGTTAATTTGCCATTTTTCAATTTCAGGCGCAACGCCGACGGTATTCACATTTTGCGTAAACACAATGCTTACTTTTTTAACCTCGTCTAAGGCGGCAAGCTCAGCTTTAAGCGCCTCCGCCGCGCCGGCTTGCTCGCTGAGGCCTTTTAAGGTCACAATCAAGCGGCCGTTAAAGTTTTTAACGCTTTCAATATTTTCGGGCGCAAAATATTTGCGGACAATTTCTTCTGCAGTCATCTTTAATCCTTGCTATGTGGATATAGTTTTAACTATAATTGTTTTTCTGATATATTTATATTATTTTATTTTAAGATGTAAACGCCTTTCTTTAACTTATAAGGCGGATAACTTTATT
>CALETM010000220.1 GCA_937920765.1 uncultured Alphaproteobacteria bacterium
ATGTTATTATATAACTAATTTGAAAGAGTTTGACTAAGGAGAGCGCCATGTTAAAAATTTTCCGCCTATCTGCAATTTTAGGAATTGTATTTACCGCAAGCGTTGCTTGGGCGCAGCTTCCGGCCAATCCGTGGACGGTTCAGCCTCCAAAACCCAATGACGGCTATTTTGGCGACACTGCCGGCAACGGAACAAACGGCGCCGACGTGGTTAATGCTCCGGTATACGGCAACGGCCCCACCGGCGGCAATATTCTTCCGGTTGACCCGTGGTCTCGCGCCCGCGACCGCAGCGGAGTTCGTACCTGGAGAGGAAGCGGACAACACGGCAAATTAAATTATATCGGCGAAGGCACCACCTACACCACCGCTATGGGACAAGAAATGATAGCTCCGGAAGTAAACCGCCATAATATGATTGTTATGCTCAACCATTTACGCAAAATGGGCTACAAAATTCCAGCCTCATACGACAGCAAAGTTAAAAATATGGCGTCCGATTATAAAGCAACCCTGCATCAAAGCTTGGACGACGTTACAAACAGCACCGCCAAAGATCCGCTGAGCCTGATGTTTATGAATGTTTATAACATTATGGAAGATTACACCGAGCTTGACTTTAACAATGTTTTGTTCAACTCAATGGACATTTTAGGAACCGACTAACAACATGACAATATTATCCGATTCGCAACCCGCGATTATTTTGGTATGCCCGCAACTTTCTGAGAACATCGGCATGACCGCCCGCGCCATGATGAACTGCGGCTTAAGCAATTTGCGCTTGGTCACCCCGCGTGAAAATCATCTTTCCGCTAAGGCAATTGCCGCATCTTCCGGCGCTGATGAAATTTTGCAAAACGCCGCTGTATATGCTTCCATACAAAACGCGATTGCCGACTTAAATGCCGTATACGCCACCACCGCCCGCCGCCGCAATCAGATAAAAACCATTTACACTGCGGAAACCATTATGAAACCGGTGCATAATTTACTTAACTCCGGCAACAAATGCGGCATAATGTTCGGTCCCGAACGCACCGGACTTGAAAATGATGACGTATCAATAGCTGATGCCGTTATTGAAATTCCGCTTAACCCTAAACACTGCTCGCTTAATTTATCGCAAGCCGTGTTATTGGTCGGTTATGAATGGTACAAAAGCACCATCAACGTGCCTGCGATGCAGTTTATTACCAACGCCACTCATCTGGCAAATAAAGAGCAACTGACCAACTTTTTTGCTTTTTTGGAGCATGAATTGCAAGATTTTAAGAATCTGCAAGATGAAGAAAAGCGCCCTACTCTGCTCCGCAATCTGCATAATATTTTTACCCGCAGTAACTTAACCGAACAAGACATAAACACCTTGTACGGCATAATCCGTTACCTGCACAAAAAGTAAAAATCAGCGCGCGCTTTTAACCGCGTTAATATTGCGCCAATACGCTTCCGAGCTTTCCATATCTTCCAAATCTATCGGCAAACGATGCCGCCAGTTCGGATACGTTTCACGGTCAGTCCCCGGCAGATTTTGCAATTCCGCCACTTGAAAAACATCTTCAAGCTGCAGCATAACAACTTTGCACGGAGTTTTGGCCAAAAGCTTATGCACCGCTTCTTCAATACCTTCCGGATATCCTTCGCCATATAAATAATCTGCTTTACGGAGCTTATCTTGCGGCCAAACCTGATTAAAATCAAGCGCTGCCAAAAGCTTGTATCGATCACCTTCACGCAATTTATATGAAGCTATGCGCTCATTGTCATCAATCATATTAAGTTTGCGTTTAAGTTCAATATCATATCCGAACCACCACATTTTAAGCGGCTGCATATCATGAGTTCCGACTGAAACAAAAACATTGGCAGGATAATCGGAAGACATCTTAAAATCGCCGTACCCGCCGTTCCATCGCTCCGACCATAACACACTGATTGAATACTGTCTCTTATACACATCTGACGCTGCCGACGA
>CALETM010000221.1 GCA_937920765.1 uncultured Alphaproteobacteria bacterium
AAACTGATTAAGGTATAAGGGCTTAAATTTTATCAGAGTTTATTGTTTGGAGAAGTAAAAATGAAAAAAGGCATTCATCCGGATTATCACGAAATTACTTACGTGATGACTGACGGAACAGAATATAAAATTAACACCACTTGGGGCAAAGCCGGTGCTAAAATGAATTTGGAAATTGATCCGAAATCTCATCCGGCATGGACCGGCATTCATCGTATGGTTGATACCGGCGGTCAGGTTTCCAAGTTTAACAGCAAATTTGGTGCTTTCGGTATTAAAAGCGGCACCAACTAATTCTGTTACTGCTACAAATCAGCCTCCGATTTATTTTAGTCGGAGGTTTTTTTTGATTATAAGTACAACTGTTGCATAAAAAACAAAAAAATCTTGTATAATTTACAGATATTTCTTATTGTTAAGCTATTAAAAAAATAATAACGAAAGGAATAACAAATGACAGCACCTTTAATGCCGAAAGCAACCGCCGTTTGGTTGGTTGAAAACACTGCGCTCACTTTCCGCCAAATTGCCACATTCTGCGAATTGCATGAGCTTGAAGTTCAAGCTATCGCCGATGGCGATGTTGCTTATAACATCATCGGTATCAGCCCTATTGCCACCGGTCAACTCTCGCCCGATGAAATTAAACGTTGTGAAGATGATGCTTCCGCCAATTTGGTAGCAAGCGTGGTTGAACGGAATGTAAAAGAAACCAATGCCAAAAACAAAAAAATTCTTTCGCCGTCACAACGCAATGACAAACCGGCCGCTATTTTATGGATTGTCCGCAACTGTCCTGAAATTGCCGATTCGCAAATTTGCAAATTAATCGGAACCACTAAACCGACCATTATGTCTATTCGTAACGGCACTCGCGCCGATATGGCTAATTTACGAGCTAAAAATCCGGTTGCTATCGGTCTGTGCTCTGAAAAAGATTTAGACAAAGCAATTACCGTCGCTAAAGAAAAAGCCGAAAAAGCTTTGGCTCCTAAAAAGAAAGCCGCTAAAAAAGCTCCGGCTAAAAAGAAACCGGTAAAAAAAGCAGCTGTTAAAAAGGCAGCAACCAAAAAAACTGCCGCTAAAAAGACTGCTAAAAAGCCTACCTCTAAAAAGATTGCTAAAAAGCCTGTAGCCAAAAAGAAAACCACTAAAAAAGCAGCAAAATAAACAAAACCAAAAGCCTCCGAAACGGAGGCTTTTATTATATTTGAAACGCGTTTTGCACAAAAAAATCCCTCAGCAGTTTTTAATTCTGCGAGGGATTTTAATCTATATCTCATCTCTATACATCGTCATACGACCTATAAAGACAATATCCGACATTATCATCAAGCAGTTGGCAAAACTCACCCGCTGTATCTACCGATACTAAATCCGAATAGGATACATTATGGTAGAAACCACACGCGTGATCCATTTTCTCTTTGAGAGCTAAGAGATCACTGGTTGTCATATTAAACAAGCTCCTCAAACTCAGAAAAGGTGAAATATCTTCGCCCATGACTAGACCATACTCTTCCTTAAGAAGGCTGCTCAAAATTGACATTGTGATTGTCATAATATAAATATTTTTAATTAATGCTTCAGCACAACCGGTTAAACATACGGTTTGATTTAATGTTGATTGTTCTTTTTTCATAAAACAAAATTTTTGATTCTAATCTGATCCCTAAAGTACGCAACTTTATAC